>JAUPKO010000744.1 GCA_030837395.1 Actinomycetota bacterium
GAATGTCGTCACGGCGCGCGTCGCCGAGCACGGCCATCACCCCGACCCGGGTCGCTTCCTGCACTGACAGCGGGTCGATGGTGATCACCACGATCGACCGCGGCCGATCACCTGACTGCAGCAGCATGTTGACCGCCGAGCGACCTTTGACGCCATAGCCGATCACCACTGTGTGATGGTCCACCTTCTTCCTCCATCTCTTCTCGGCGTGCAGTTCCCTGGTGCGCCGGGTCAGGACCTCGATGGTCGTGCCGACCAGCACGATCAGGAACAGCACCCGCAGCGGCGTGATGACGACGACGTTGACCAGCCTGGCCTCGGGCGTGATTGGCGTGATGTCGCCGTAACCGGTGGTCGATAGCGACACGGTGGCGTAATACAGCGCGCTCAGCCAGGTCAGCGGGACCCCGGCCGCATCGCGGTAGCCATCGCGACCGACGTAGACGATGATGGTGGCCATGGCGAGGCAGCCGAAAGCGATGAGCGCCCGCACGGCCACCTGGGCGCCGGGAGAGAGCCTGCGTTCGGGTTGATGCAGGGTCCCGCGGTAGCCGTCGTCCTCGTCGTCCGCCACGGCGACCAATCTAGCCCCGACCTGCCGCCCGACCCGACGCCACACAAGGAGTCGCCAGACACTTGACGCACACGTCAACTTGACACTAGCGTCAAGTCATGACCGTCGGACGACCGCTACGCAGCGCCGTGGACCCTCGCGATGAGGTGTTCCGCGCCAATGAGCAGGCGATGCTCGCCGCCCTCGACGAACTCGATGGGCTGTTGGCCCAGGTGGTCGGCGGAGGCGGATCCGCCGATGCGGCCAAGAACGCGAAGTCCGTCGCACGGTTGCGCACGCGCGGCAAACTGCTGCCGCGCGAACGGGTGGATCTGCTGTTGGACCGCGGCAGCCCCTTCCTGGAGTTGAGCCCGCTGGCCGGATGGGGCACCGACGACCCGCTCGGTGCCGGCATGGTGACCGGCGTCGGGACCGTCAGTGGGGCGCGGGTGGTGGTGGTGGCCAACGACCCCACAGTCAAGGGAGGCGCGCAGGGGCCGTCATCGGTGACCAAGGGACTGCGCGCCATGGCGATCGCCGCCGAGAACCGCCTGCCGCTGATCAACCTGACCGAATCCGGCGGCGCCGACCTGCCCAAGCAGGCCGACATCTTCGTGCCCGGTGGGGCCAGCTTCAGGAACCTCACCCAACTGAGTGCTGCGGGTGTGCCGACGATCACCTTGGTGTTCGGATCCAGCACGGCCGGTGGGGCCTACGTCCCGGGCATGAGCGATTACGTGGTGATGCAGAAAGAAGCCGCGAAGGTGTTCCTCGGCGGCCCACCGCTGGTGAAGATGGCCATCGACGAGGATGCCGACGAGGAGACCCTCGGCGGGGCCGAGATGCACGCGCGCACGTCCGGCCTGGCGGACTACCTCGCCGAGGACGAGGCCGACGCGATCCGCATCGGCCGCGCCATCGTGGCCCACCTCAATTGGCCCGGGGGCGCAGGTCCACGCGGCCCGATCGACCCCCCGCGCTACGACCCGGCCGAGTTGCGCGGCATCGCCAGCGCGGATGTCCGGGTGCCCTTCGAGGCCAGGGAGGTCATCGCGCGGATCGTGGACGGCAGCCGGTTCGAGGAGTTCAAACCGCTGTACGGCACCACGCTGGTGACCGGTTGGGCGACTTTGGCCGGCCGACCCATCGGCATCCTGGCCAACAACGGCATCCTGTTCAGCGAGGAGGCGCAGAAGGGTGCGCACTTCATCCAGTTGTGCAACCGATCGCGTACCCCGCTGCTGTTCGCCCAGAACATCACCGGCTTCATGGTGGGCACCAAGTACGAGCAGGGCGGCATCATCAAGGACGGCGCCAAACTGATCAACGCGGTGTCCAACTCCACCGTGCCGCACCTGACGTTGATGATGGGCGCCTCCTACGGCGCCGGCAACTACGGCATGTCCGGGCGCGCCTACGACCCCCGCTTCGTGTTCACCTGGCCCAATCACCGGATCGCCGTGATGGGCGCCAAACAACTGGCCGGGGTGCTCACGATCGTGGCCCGACAGAAGATGGGCGACGCCTTCGATGAGGCGGCGTTCGCCCCGATGCGGGACGCCTTCGAACAACAAGTTGAAGGGCAATCCACGGCCCTGTTCGCCACCGGGCGGCTGTGGGACGACGGCATCATCGACCCCGCCGACACCCGGACGGTGCTGGCCCTGGCGTTGGCCGCCTGCGGCGACCCCGGCTCCCCCGACGACTCGACCGCCAATTTCGGCGTTTTCCGGATGTGACGACCATGCCCCAGAACTCCGCCCCCACGCCCATCACCCGGCTCCTGATCGCCAACCGCGGCGAGATCGCCCGGCGGATCATGCGCACGGCCCGCGCCCGCGGCATCGTCTGTGTGGCGGTCTACAGCGACCCCGATGCCGACGCACTGTTCGTTGCCGAGGCTGATCATGCCGTTGCCCTCGGCGGCACTACGAGCGCGGAGTCCTACCTGGACGCAGCCAAGATTCTGGCCGCCGCCGCGCTCTGCAACGTCGATGCGGTGCACCCCGGCTACGGGTTTCTGAGTGAGAACGCAGCTTTCGCCCAAGCCGTGCAGGACGCCGGCTTGGTGTGGGTGGGTCCGGCACCGGCGTCGATCTCGGCCATGGCCGAGAAGGTGCCCGCCAAACGACTGGTCGCCGCCGCCGGGGTGCCGCTGGTGCCGGGGGCCGAACTCGACGCGAGAACCATCGACGATGCCACCGCGTTGCGGGCCGCCGGGGCCAGCGTCGGCTACCCGCTCATGGTCAAAGCCAGCGCCGGGGGTGGCGGCAAGGGGATGCGCGTGGTCACCTCGGCGGCCGACCTGGCCGAGGCCGTGGCGGCCGCGGCCCGGGAGGCGGCCTCGGCCTTCGGCGACTCGACGGTGTTCCTGGAGCGCTTCCTGCCGGCGGCGCGGCACATCGAGGTGCAGGTGTTCGGCGATCGCCACGGCCAGGTGGTGCACCTGTTCGAGCGGGAATGCTCGATCCAGCGTCGCCACCAGAAGGTGGTTGAAGAGGCCCCGGCCGCCCACCTGCCCGAAGCCGTCCGAGCCGGCCTGCACGCGGCTGCCGTGGCCGCCGCCGCGGCGATCGACTACGTCGGCGCGGGCACCGTGGAGTTCCTGGTCGACGGCGATGACTACTACTTCCTGGAGATGAACACCAGACTGCAGGTGGAGCACCCGGTGACCGAGGAGGTGACCGGGCTGGACCTCGTGGCCTGGCAGTTCGACGTCGCTGAGGGTCGACCGTTGCCGACCCCGCCGGCGGCCCCGATCGGGCACGCCATCGAGGCCCGACTCTATGCCGAGGATGCCCGGGCCGACGACCTGCCCAGCACCGGCACCCTCACCAGATTCGACCTCGCGGACGACCGGATCCGGGTGGACACCGGCGTCGCAACAGGCTCCGTGGTGTCGCCGTACTACGACCCGATGCTGGCCAAGGTGATCGCGCACGGCCGCAGCCGGGCCGAGGCCGCGGCACGCCTCACAGCCGCGTTGCGGGCTGGCGCGATCCATGGCGTCACCACCAACCGCGACATGCTCGTGGCGATCCTCGAGTCCGACGCGTTCCGCGACGAGGTCACCACCACCGCCTTCCTCACCGACTACCCCGACGTACGCCACCCGCGGCCAGACGAGGCCACCCTGACCGCCCACGCACTGGCCGCCGCCGCGGCGCTGCTGCGGGAGGCCGGCGCCGAGGTGCCGGACGTCCAGGACGGGGTGAGCCCCCCGGCGTGGCGCAATGTGGTGCGGCCCGGCGGGGTGAGCGTGACGCTGCAAGGCCCGTCCGCCGAACTGCTGCGACCCGGTGGGGTGGCAGTTCACCGGCGCAGCACCAGGACCGCTGGGGACCAATGGGGGCTCGCCGAGCCGGCGGACGCCATCGGCGAGCAGTCCGCAGTGGTCGACTGGCTTAATGCGGCCGTGACCAGCGGTGTCGGCCTCGTCACTGTGGTGACCGAGGGCGGCGCCCGGCACGGCCTCACTGCGACGACCCACACCCACCCCGACGGGTCGGCGCAGGTGTGGGTCGACTCCCGCACCGACCACACGTATTGGACGGTGCCACCGCTGTTCCCCGACGTTGATGCGACGGGCGCTGCGGGTGGCCCGAGCGCGCCGGTGCCCGGCACTATCACGGCGGTGATGGTCGGGCCTGGTGCCGAGGTGCAGGCCGGCACCACCCTGGTGGTGCTGGAGGCGATGAAGATGGAGCATCGGATCACCGCCGAGGCCGACGGCACGGTGACGGAGGTCCTCGTGGCGGTCGGCGACAGCGTCGAGGCGCATCAGGTGTTGGTGCGGGTGCACGTCGGAGAGGACGAGTCATGACCACCGAAACCGCCGACCGGCGCCCGATCCGGATCGCCAACTGTTCCGGCTTCTACGGCGACCGCCTGGCCGCCGCCCGCGAGATGGTCGACGGTGGGCCGATCGACGTCCTCACGGGCGACTGGTTGGCCGAACTCACCATGACCATCCTCGCGCGGTCGGCGATGAAGGGCGGCCCCGGATACGCCCGCACCTTCGTCAGCCAGATGCGCGACGTGCTGGCCGATTGCCATGCCCGAGGTATCAAGGTAGTGAGCAACGCCGGCGGGCTGGATCCCGCGGCGTGTGCCGAGGCCGTGCGCGAGGTGGCCCCGCCGGGGGTGCGGATCGCGGTGGTCACCGGCGACAACCTCAGCGCCGAGCTGGACGCTCTGCGGACCGCTGGTGAGACCTTCACCAACCTCGATACCGGCGAAGCCTTCGACGCCGTCGCCTGGCCTTCGTTGACGGCCAACGCCTACCTCGGCTCGGCGCCGGTGGCCGCGGCTCTGGCAGCGGGGGCCGATGTGGTCATCACCGGGCGCATCACCGATGCCGCCCTGGTGGTCGGGCCCGCAGCATGGTGGCACGGCTGGGACCTGGCCGACCCGCTGCGCGCCGATGCCATCGCCGGGGCGGTCGTGGCCGGCCACGTGATCGAATGCGGCGCCCAAGCCACCGGCGGCAACTACCCCTTCTTCACCGATGTCCCCGGTGCCGAACACCCGGGCTTCCCCATCGCCGAGGTCGCCGCCGACGGCACCTGTGTGATCACCAAGCACTGGGACACCGGCGGTTTGGTGAGCGTCGGCACCGTCACCGCGCAGTTGCTCTATGAGGTCGGTTCGCCGACCTACCTGACACCGGACGGCACGGCGGTGTTCGACACGATCCGGCCCGAACTCGTCGGCTGCAACCGGGTGCGCCTGTCCGGCACTCATGGCGAGCCGGCACCACAGCGGCTCAAGGTCGCCATGACCCGGCTGGGCGGCTTCCGCAACACCGTGGAACTCATCCTCACCGGCCTGGACATCGACGCCAAGGCGGACCTGCTGTTGCGCTCTACCGCGGGCGTCACCTTGGCCCAGGCGCTCGAACTCGCACCACCTGCCCTCGCCGAAGCCTCGCGCTGGGACGTCGCCGAACTCGATGTCCGCCTCCTTCGCCGCGACACCGCCGACGCCCCCTCGCTCGCCGCAGCGCAGGCGATGCTGCGAATCACGGTGAAGGACCCCGATGCGGCCAAGGTCGTCAAGCCCATCACTGCGGCGCTGATCGAATCCGGGCTCTCGAACTACCCGGGTTTCTACGCCGCCGCACCGCCGGCCGGCGGCACCCCGGTCGCGGTGCTGTGGCCCACCAGCGTCGACCCCGCCCACGTGCGCGTCGAGGTGGCCCTGGACAGCGAGCCGATCGCCGTGCCGGCGGGCGTTGCCGACCCGGCCGCCGCGACCCCGGCAACGCCCGCTGAGCCTGCGCTGCCGTCGGCTCAGCACGGTGATGCCCAACCTGACCCCGACGTCCCCACGGTGCGCGCACCCCTGGGTGCGCTGGTGGGGGCTCGCTCGGGTGACAAAGGTGGAATCGCCAACATCGGGGTATGGATCCCCGACCCCTCCGAACCAACTGCCGTCACCATGGCCACCGGTGAGACCTCGGCGTGGGCGGCGGCGGTGGACTCCTTCCACGACACCGCCGCGGTCTGGGCCGCAGACGACCCGTTGACGCCGGATCCGGCTGCGGCCGCCCGCGCCGACGCCGCCTACGCCTGGCTGCTGCGCACCCTGGATCGCGAGATGATCACCGACCTGCTCGGCGACGTCGTGGCCGACGGAGTGGAGATCCACCGCTTCGCCAACCTGCGGGCGATCAACATCGTGCTGCCCGGCGCCCTGGGCCGCGGCGTGGCGGACTCGACCTCACCGGACCCACAGGCCAAGAGCCTGGGCGAGTACCTGCGCAGCCGCGAGGTCGACGTGCCGGTGACGCTGTTCGACCCGGCGGCCGGTCAGGCCGCCGATGCCTGAGCAGCCCGCCGCCGGCCCGGTGACCGAACGCGGGCGGCGGACCCGCGAGCGGCTGCTGGAGGCTGCCCGCGAGGTGTTCGAGGAGCGCGGCTACAACGACACCCGGATGTCCGATGTCGCCGAGCGGGCCGGTGTCAGCCATGGCACGGTCTACGTCTACTTCGAGTCCAAGCAGGCGCTGCTCGGCGAGGTCGTGCAGGCCCTGCTGAGTCAGATCGGCGACTACCTGCGGGTGGGCGAGGCCGGCGATCCGGCGACACGCATCTCCGAGGCGAACTTGCGCTACCTGCGGGTGTACGCCCAGCACGACAGAATGCTGCAAGTGGTCGAGCAGGTGGCCACCGCAGACCCGGTGTTCGCCCAGGTCCTAGCCGATTTCCGGGCCCGCCACGTCGCCCGGGTGGCAGAGGGGATCCGCCGACTGCAGACCGAGGACCGGGTGTCCGACGCCCTCGACGCGGATATCTCGGCGGCGGCGCTATCTGCCATGGTCGAGGGGTATGCCCGGCATTCACCCGGCTACCGCGCCGACGACGTCCACCCGACCCTGACTCTGCTGTGGTTACGCGCCCTGGGCCTCGACGGCCGCATCACCGCCGATTGACCGCCGCGACCGCGCGCCCACCCCACCATCCGCCCAGCCAGCCCCGCGCCACGCTCACCCCAACGCCCGCCCCTGAGAGGACCCCGATGCACTTCACCGAGGAGCACGATGCCTTCCGCACAGTCGTCCGCGACTTCGTGGAACGCGAGATCAACCCGTACTGCGACCAGTGGGAGGCCGACGGCTTCTTCGACGCCCACGAGTTGTTCCCCAAGCTGGCCGCCCTCGGCGCGTTCGGGCTGGAGTACGACCCGGCCTACGGTGGCCAGGGCGCCGACGCCACCTTCACGCTGGTGCTCGGCGAGGAGCTCGGCCGCGCCGACTGCGCCGGGGTTCCGTTGGCCATCGCCGTGCAGGTGGGCATGGCCACCCCAGCCCTGTACCGCTACGGCACCGAGGACCTCAAACAGCGGTACCTCGTGCCGGCGATGCACGGCGAGCAGGTGGCCAGCATCGCGGTGTCCGAACCCGACGCCGGTTCCGATGTCGCGGGCATCCGCACCCGGGCCGTGCGCGACGGCGATGACTGGGTGATCACCGGGCGCAAGATGTGGATCACCAATGGCACCCAGGCGGACTGGCTGTGTCTGTTGGCGCGCACGTCCGATGAGGGGGGCTACGCCGGGATGTCGATGATCGTCGTGCCGACGGATTCCCCAGGTTTCTCGGTCGGGCGCAAGATCGACAAGATGGGCAACCGCTCCTCGGACACCGCCGAGTTGGTGCTCGACAGTGTTCGGGTGCCGGTGGCCAACACCATCGGCGAGATCGGTCAGGGCTTCCAGCAGCAGATGGCACAGTTCCAGGACGAGCGGCTCATCGGCGCGTTCATGTCGGTGGCCTCGGCGCGTCGCGCGCTGGATCGCACCAAGGAGTACCTGCAACAGCGGGACGCCTTCGGCAAACCGCTGCTGGCAAACCAGTACCTGCAGTACCGCCTCGCTGAGTTGTACGCCGAGGTCGACCTGCTGCAGACCTACTGCCGGGTGGCGGCGTTCCGCGCGGCCGAGGGCGAGGCCGTGACGCGGGAGGCGACGGTCGCCAAACTCAAGTGCGGCCGGTTGCAGCGCGAGGTTGCCGACACGTGCGTGCAGTTCCATGGCGGCATGGGCTACGCCGAGGAGATGTGGCCGTCCCGCTACTACCGCGATGCCCGGTTGACGTCGATCGGCGGCGGCGCCGACGAGGTCATGCTGCGCGTGCTGTCAATGATGGAAGGGATGGGACGCAAATGACCGCTTCCGACGCGACCGGCGGCGTGATCGGCTACGACGTGGCGGCCGGTGTCGCCACCCTCACCATCAACAACCCCGAACGCCGCAACGTCCTCGATGCCGGGTCTATCGCCGGCCTGCGGCAGGGCCTGGCCGACGCTGCGGGGGACGACGCCGTGCGGGTCGTGGTGCTGACCGGCTCGGGAAACACGTTCTGCGCCGGGGCCGACCTCGCCGGCGCGACCAGCGGCGATGCGGCGTCCTTCGCCGGGTCGGGTCCGCGGGCCCTCGTTGCGCTGCTCGAGGATCTGCTCGACCACCCCAAGCCGACGATCGCCAAGGTGCAGGGGCACGTCGCCGGCGGCGGCAACGGCCTCGTGGCCGCGTGCGACCTCGCGGTGGCGGCGGACACCGCCAAATTCGCCTTTTCGGAGGTCCGCGTCGGGGTGGCGCCGGCGGTGATCTCCGTGGTGTGCCTGGCCCGGCTCAACCGCGGCGACGCCTATGAGTTGCTCCTCACCGGCGAGCGGGTCTCGGCCGAGCGGGTGCGCGCCGCGGGCATGCTCACGCGGGTGGTCGAAGCGGACGCCCTTGACGCCGAGGTGGCCGGGCTCGTAGGACAACTCGCCCTAGGCGGACCGACCGCCCTGGCCGCCACAAAGGAATTGCTGCGCCGCGTCCCCACAATGTCCCGCACGGAAGCCTTCGGCTGGACCGCCGACCTATCCGGGTCTCTGTTCGCCAGCGACGAGGCGCGCGCGGGCATGACTGCGTTCCTGACCCGCACCGCCCCGCCCTGGGCGCCCGCCGGCGAGCACTGACGCCGCAGAGCCCACCGGTGCCGGGCAACCCAGCGCCAGGTCCGCTACGTTCCGAACCGGGGGCCAGCAC
>JAUPKO010000745.1 GCA_030837395.1 Actinomycetota bacterium
GAAGCAGCACGTGGTGCCGATCTCCTCCTCGGTGAACATTCCCGCGTCGGTGAGGCGGGCGATCTCGGTGTGGACCTGTTCGCTGGTCTCGACCTCGACCCCGAGGTGGTTGATGGTGCCGCCCTTGCCTGGGTTTTCGAGCAGCACCAGCTTCAGCGGCGGCTCGGTGACCGCGAAGTTGGCGTAACCGGGCTTGACCTTGGCGGGGGAAACGCCAAAGAGTTTGGTGTAGAACGTGATCGCCTCGTCGAGATCATCGACGTTGAGCGCTAACTGAACACGGGACATGATGGGCCTCCAACCACTGATGAGACATATATCGAACTGACGCGTCAGTGCTCAGCATGCCACCTTTTCGATATATGTCAAGAATTGTGGCAGGATGGATGTCATGCCCAAAGCGCTGCCCGAGATCGACATGTCCGCCCCGGTGTGCTGCGCCCCGGTGGCCGCCGGACCGCTCAGCGACGCCGACGCCCTGGAGGTGGCGATGCGCCTGAAGGCCCTGGCTGATCCGATGCGCGTGAAGATCATGTCGCTGCTGTTCAGTTCGCGCCCTGGGGAGGAGACTAGCGGGGAGCTGGCCGCGGTACTCGACCTGGCCGAATCCACGGTCAGCCATCACCTCGGGCAGCTCCGCAAGGCTGGCCTGGTGATCTCCGATCGGCGTGGCATGAACGTCTTTCACCGGGTGAAACCCGAAGCCCTGCAAGCACTGTGTGTGGTGCTCGACCCGAATTGCTGCCAGTAGATGATCCCGCCGAGCGGCCACATGTAGTGCGATCACCGCGGTCCTGCGTGAGGGCCAAGTTCGTTACGGATCCTGCGTGTCGTGAGCGTTGCCCGGCCTGTCGTGCTCGGCCGGGTTGCGGGCCCGTGCCGCCCACCGTTGGTGTGCAGCCTGCGGCGAGATACCCAGTCTCGCAGCAATTCTCGTCCAAGTGAACCCGGAGCGATAGGCGTGTAGCACAGCCTGTGCGAGTTCCTCTTCGGCTGCGGTGACAGCGGCCCGTGCTTGCGTGACGGTGTCCGCTGCGCCATCAAGGGCATCGAGGAGAGCCTGAACGGGACTGGCTGGGGGAGCACCATCGTCGATGTCGTCATCGGTGAGGTCTAAGGTCAGTTGGTCACCGTTGTCAGCGTGCGCAAAGTGAGGAACAGGCTGCGGCTGCTGTCGCGGAGGAATCACGCTGCTCCGTTCGGGTGCGGTGGATGCGTAGGCGGCCCAGGTGTTGCCGGCGTCCGCAGCATGTTTTTGGGTGACTTGGTCGCTGTATCCGAGCATCTCGGCGACCAGGGGAGCGGGGACCTGGGCGACGAGTTCCTTCAACGCGGTGTTGCGTGAGCCCAGCGTGTTGATGCCCACCCATCGAAGCCGGTGCATGATCGTTTGTGGGTCCAGGTGCCAGCCCGGTCTGCTGCTGGGGAACATCCAGGGGGTGCCGACGGCTCCGCCGGTGGTGCGCAGATTGGGTCGATGGCGAAGGTGGTAGTTGAGCTGTGAGGCGAACGGTTCGGGCACCGGGATGGGCTGTTTGCCCAGCGCGATGAGCGTTTGCCCGTCGGCTTGGGAGATAACGGTGCTCTGCAGGGCAGCGATTTTGGTGAGTGGTTGTGCGTAGAGCAGCACGAGGACGCCGGCCACGCGATAGGGAAGGCTTTCGGCGTTGCCGGTGAGCAGTTCCTTGAGCCAGGCCAGTCGCTGTTCTTGGGTGATTGTCGGGGTTGTTCTGGCCTGCCGGAATCCGATCTGCACTCCGGTATTGATCCTGCTGCTCTTGGCCCAGACGAAGAATGTTCTGATCAAGTGGCGGGTGGTGGGTCCCGATGCGAGATATTCGTCGACGTCGTGCTGTGTGCAGTCCACGGCGGTGCGGCCATGGGTGTTCTCGAGCCAGGTGAGGAATTTGATGGTCTCGGTGATCTCTTGTTTCGCGGATCGCTTCGGTCCGTCGGATGATTGGCCGGGCTGGGACTCACTGCGTAACCGACGTAGGTGGTGCCAGGTGGCGAACTGCTCAATCGGTGCGCGGACTGCCGGTGAAGCGACGGCGCCCAGTTTGGCGCTCAACCATTCTTCGAAGCGTGCCAGGTGTTCGTCTCGTGGTGGGAGCAGTCCATGGTGCTCCAGGATCGATCGTAGGTGGCCGATGTGTTTGCCGCGGCCCGCTGCAGTGAGGCCGTCGTGGGTGAGTGGTATTGCGCCGGAGGTGATCCCGCCGAGCATTTCCAGGACCTTCTGGCTGCGTTTCCAGGTCAGGATGCTCTCGGGCCGGTCCACGCCGCACAGTACTTCGATGAGGGTCTCCATCGCGGCAGAGTCTGCCGGGTGGTGCAACAGGATCCGGCAGAGGTCATCGCGCAGTGCGCATCGGGCGCAAACGCCGTTGCGGTAGATCTCGCCTTCCTGTTTGCAGGTCCGGCAGGTGAAGTTGCCGGGGATGCCGGAGCAGGTCAGGCAGACCGGCCGTGGGTCGGTGTGGTTCGCGCGTCCTGGTAGGACGCCATCGTGGCCGCAGAGCGGGCAGATGCCATGCGTGCGCATCGCGGCGTAGAAGCAGCTGTGGCAGAGCTGATCACCGGGCCAATACACCCGCAGTTTGTTGGCCATGCGGTGGCACCTGCTGCACTCTTGGTCACCATCAGTGACCGGTGGCCTTCCACGTCGTGTCGAGCGGGGCTTTGGGTCAATGGTCATCGGTGATGACTCGGGCGCGCCGTGGTCGGACCGATTTGTTGAGTTCGACGACGTTCGGCGCGGGCGGGGTCGTGCCCGAGGCGGTCTTGCGGCGGCGGACGTCGGTGGCGGTTACTGTGACCAGGTCTTCGACGCCGCAGCCCAGGATGTCGCACAACGCCGCCATCAGCTGCAGTGAGACACGTTCGGGCCGTTGATGAACGACGCGGTACACCTGGGGCCGGGACAGCTGTATCCCACGCTCGGCGAGCCGGGGGATCAGGTCGGTGCTGTTGTGCATGCCATGAGCGGCCATGAGCTCGGCCAGTCGCCAGCTGTAGTCGACTTCGCGTTTCATGAGGTTTCCTCTCCCAGCGAGAGCGCATCCTTGATGGTCTGGTCGAGCACGCGGCGCAGGGTGCGGGTCCGAAAGTCGCTGCCAACACTGGTGTACAGCGATGTGGTGCTGGCGAATTCGTGGCCGGCCTGGTCCTGGACGAACTTGGCGTCCCAGCCGTCCTCGATGAGGTGGGTGATGTAGGAGCGGCGAAACGAATGCAGATCCAGGCCCTCGGCCAGGCCGAGATCTTTGGTTGGCCCAAACCGATGCAGATCGAGGTTGTTGGACCCCCCACCCGGGTGCCGTCGCCGTTCATCAAGGGCTACGAGTCCCTGCCCGTCCGAATCAACGTCTGATGCCGACCCGATGACGGCATCCGAGCTCGGGCGCTGGCCCATCGATATAGAGC
>JAUPKO010000746.1 GCA_030837395.1 Actinomycetota bacterium
GAGGTGATGAGGCCGGTTGGTGTCTTGCGCGAGGGGAGAATTTGATCCAGCGGCACCAACAAGGTGTCCGGGATGAAACCCAGCGTAACCTTGGTCATGCCGTACTCCCCCCAGACCAGACTCGGTCGCCGAGATACTCTGGCAGGGTGTCCAGCCCCTCGGCGCGCAGCAGATTGATGAAATTCTCGTCGGCAAAGAACTGACGCAAGGCGCTGACGACGAACAGCAGACGCTGCTGGGTGAGTTCGGCTTTTTTGACCGTCATCTTCTGCCGCTCGACTTCGCGCTGATAGGTCCGGACGAGACTGGAGGTGGAGACGTCAGCTACTTTGCGCGAGGTGGCCCGGGCGACGGAACGGCCCAGAGTCTGCCGCCGCTCGATAATGCGGCGAACCTCCATCAACTGCCGGCCGCGTAGTTTGCCGCACTCGTAGGCTTCCTGTAGCGCTGCCTGCATGGCCTTGTCGTCGTCGCCAGCTCCAACGATGGCGAGGGCGGCATTGAGCGGCACTCGACCCATCTCGACGGCGATCAGTAATCGTTCCTCGCCCTGCTGCAGCAGGGTCAGGATGCCGACGACGTACTGAGTGGTGAGGCCGGTTTTCGTGGCGATGTCCTTGGGGCTGTAGCCCTTGTCGCGCAGTTGCTTGATGCCGGCCAGAATTTCCAGCGGACGGCATTGGCGACGGGCGATGTTCTCGGTCAGGCTCATGATGAAGGCGTCCTCGTCGCTGACCGCAACCACCAGCGCCGGGATGGCGGCCTCGCCCAGCGAGCGGAAAGCGCTGAGTCGTCCTTCACCACACACCAGCAGATAGCGCTCGGCACCGTCCTCCCCGGTGCGAGGGGTGACTGTGATCGGTTTCTTGAGGCCGATGGTCTTGATGTTGCCGACGATCTCTTCGAAGACACGTTTGTTGCGGTCACGCGGATTGAGGACGTCGATCCGGTCGATAGGAATCATTCGGACTTCGCTGGTGCGGTGCTTGGGTGTCATGCAGCCCTCCTGAGTTTTGAGCGTGCGGCCATGCCGTAGAGGTAGTCGAGGGTTTCGAAGCGATAGCAGTCGAACTCGAGAGTGTTCTGGTCGGCCAGGCTGATACGAGGTTGTCCAAAATCCAGCCGTGGCAGCAGGTAGTAGTCCTGAGCAGCCTGATTGGCATGGTCGAGACGCACGGCGACGGTGATGTCGGGGCACAGACTGGTATCGAATCGCACATTCCAGCGGTGGCTACCGCTGTCATGGGTCTGGCAGCGAGCGAGCACCAGCGACACGCTGAACTCGTCATTGACGCGAAGGATGTCAGTGGCGGGATCCCGAACGACCGTGCCACCGATGGCGGCAATCTGCGCCTCGGTCTGGGCGACGATCTCGGGGTGTAGCTGGCGCAGGAATCGATTTACCTCCAGATAGCGATAATCACGATCGGGGGTGAAGCCGACCATCTGGTAGGCGCGAATCAGGCTGCCGAAGCGATGGACGTAAACCGAGGCGGACGGGATGCCCTCGCTCTCGTCGATGATCAGGCCGGAGAGGATGCCCCGATTCTCGTAGAGGTTGCGCAGTCGCCCGATCAACTCCTCGTCGGTATAGCGCCGAGCGCGTGCCCGCATGATCCCCTGGGCGGTGTAGAACAGATCGGGCTGCACGATGGCATCGAAGGCGCCTTCCTTCTTGATCCACATGTCCGGACTGTTCACCACCCGGGTTTTCTTGAGCTTGAACGAGATGCGGTTGTAGACGTTGTTGCCGATGTACTTCTCGTTCGTCAGTACCTCGTTGACCGTGGCGCGCGTCCATTCCCGGTCCAGGTCGGTGCGCACCCTCATGCCATTCAGCCGTCCGGCGATCTGCGATTCCGGCAGTCCCTCATCAATGAACCACTGATAGATCAGATTGACGATGCGGGTTTCGTCGTCGGGGCCGGGCATCAGGATCACGCGGTCCGTCTGAAGACTCTTGTGCTCGCCGCGCGCAAGCTCGCTTTTTACGGAACCGTTCTGATCGACCAGGATGCGTCGCAATCCGTAGCCGGCCGGGCCGCCCTGGCGATAGCCGAGTTCGATCAGGCGGCATTGGCCAGCGAATACTTTGGTGGATAGTTCTCGGCTGTATTCGCCAGCCATTGCTCGTTTGACACCTTTGACGATAGTCGAGACCGGCGAGCCATCATTCTCGAACTGCTCGGCACAGTATGCGACCTGAATGCCGGCGCGGCGGCAGATGTACTCGTAGTAAGCACTCTCATCGGCATCCTGGAAGCGCCCCCAGCGGCTGACGTCGTAGACCAGGATGATCTGGAAGTCAGCCACACCGGTTTCGACATCCTTGATCAGCTGTTGCAGGGCCTGCCGGCCATCAATGCGCAGTCCGCTCTTGCCTGCATCGGCGTAGGTTTTAATGATTTCGATGCCGCGTCGGGCTGCATATTCCCGAATCTTGTCGGCCTGATTTTCCGTCGAGTACTGCTGGTGCTCGGTCGACATCCGCACGTACTCTGCGGCCCGGAATAGGGATGCCTGGGTTTGCCCCTCTCCACCTGTGTTTTCTTGTTCTTGCATCGCCGTGTCGTCCCCTTACATGCGAAAAGGTGCCTCTCGAACATCGGGCGTCACTTCGCGACGGGTGGTGAGTCAAGGCATACACAGGTCGAGTCGGATTCGGATGCTCGATAGTTCGAGAACGCACACGCGAGAAGTTAACAGGCGGCAGCGGTGCCGCCGATCACGTCCTCATTTGCAATCACACGTCTTCAGCGGCCGGGGTCGCAGCCAGAACGGTGATCTCCACGATCCACGCGTCTCCGTTTGCACTTCCATCCTCAATCCGCACCATTCGGTAGCGGCCGGCAGGTAGTTGGTTGAGGGGCCGTGACACGTCCTCATTTGCAATCACCGAAGCCCTGAGGTTTTGATTCCGCTGTTGCTGTAGATTTCGGTTGCGCTCGGCGTAGGCCGGATTCTCATCGCGGTACCGCTTCCAATATTCTGGATTCTCGGTGGCCCAGGCCTTGCTGGCACGGAAGTCGTTGTCGCGGTAGTCGGCATCGTCACGCCGCTTTTGCTGTTGCCAGCGCCGGCGGCGCTCGCGTTGGCATTCCGAATTGGCGCAGTAACTCTGATTCGGGTTTTGAGGCCGAGGGGTGAAAGGATGGCCACAGGCTTGGCATTGCTTTGACATGATCACACTCCATAACGAAAATCGATATGGAACGTGCGTGACCGCGCCGCCGGATTGGGCATGTCCTGTCTGGAATGCCGTCGAACATCGGTGATCGGAGAACCCTGTGCCCTGATCGATGATGGGGTGGGCGTGCGTGGGTACGCCCGTTCCGATCCATCGGTAGTTGTTGACATTTACCGATGTTATGCAACACTATGCCCGACATGGACACGACTGCCGAGAGGCTTATCGATCTCGCGCGATCCCAAGGGCTGATCCGCCCCTGTGATCTGGCCCCGCTTGGAATCCCCCGGGTTTCCCTGACCCGTGCCGTCCGACGCGGGCAACTGGAGCGGGTCGGGCGAGGGCTGTACGGCCTGCCCGGGCGTGAGGTCTCGGCTCACGGATCACTGGCCGAGGTGGCGCGCAGGGTGCCCAAAGGCGTCGTCTGCCTGCTCTCGGCACTGCGTTTTCATGGCCTGACCACCCAAGCCCCCTTTGAGGTATGGCTGGCCATCGAGAACAAGTCCCTTGCGCCGAAACTCGACTTCCCGCCACTACGCATCGTGCGTTTCTCCGGCGCGGCACTGACTGAGGGCGTGGAGGAACACGTCGTGGATGGCGTGACCATCCGTGTCACCGGCGTGGCCA
The DNA here is from genome assembly GCA_030837395.1 of Actinomycetota bacterium. GTDB lineage: Bacteria > Actinomycetota > Actinomycetes > S36-B12 > UBA10799 > JACJWR01. The sequence continues at coordinate 3,815 of JAUPKO010000746.1, forward strand.
AGACTGTCGCCGACTGCTTCAAATACCGGAACAAGATCGGCCTCGACGTCGCCATGGAGGCGCTGCGCGAGGCTTGGCGCGAGAAGCGCATGACCAGTGACGATATCTGGCGCTACGCCAAGATCTGTCGGGTGGCCAACGTGATGCGCCCCTACCTGGATAGCCTGACATGAGTACTCGTATCCCCGCTACACGGTTGTTGCCGAAAAGCTGGAGGCGCTGACCTCATTGGGCATGCTGAACAGCCGGATGAAGGATTTCTTCGACCTCTGGATCCTGGCCAAGCATTCTGACTTCGACGGCCCGATTTTGTTGCGGGCGGTCGCGGCCACCTTCGAACGTCGGCGCACGGCCGTCCCCAACGGGATGCCGATCGGGTTGAGCGACGAGTTCATCAACGACGCCCAGAAGGACAAGCAGTGGCAGGCGTTCCTTCGCAAGAATGCCCTTGACCCGATGCCGCTGGCGACGGTGATCGCCGATCTGCGCGGTTTTCTGATGCCGGTGCTGGCATAAACTGGATCTGTCCGGCGAGTCGATCAGAAAGAGCAAAAGAGGTTTGACTAAACCCGTCAATCAGGAGTAAAAAACAACCCCCGCGTCGCTACGCTCCGACTGTCCAGTTTGCTCTGGACTGAGTGTCCAGTTTCAGTGTAATACGCAGGCTAACATCGGCATCGAGCGACTCTCTTCGGCTCGTGGA
>JAUPKO010000747.1 GCA_030837395.1 Actinomycetota bacterium
GCATGGCACTCGCCCGGGTCCGTGGTTGCGTCGGCGGTCGACCTCGTGGTCACCGTCGGCAAACCGATGCCAGCCGCAGGCGAAACGGTCCACGTAAGGCGACTTGTGGTCGTCCGATCACGGAGCGGCTTAGAAGTAAGACCTGCGACGTGCCTCCCCGCCTATCGGGGTGGTGCGGCAGAGGGCACACATGCCCGATGCAGGCGAGTGTGGGGTCGAAGACCAGGTCGGCCGGGCGGGTGCCAACCCCAAAGGTCGCGAGCGACGAGAGGAGACGTCATGGGTCACAACGGAGTGCCTGACAGCACCGAGGTGGTCGTCCACGGGCGCCATGTTGATCTGTCCAGCAGGTTCCGAGAGCACGTCACCGAGAAGTTGGAGCGGGTGGGCAAGTTCGGCGTACCGATTGCTCGGGTCGACGTGGAGGTCTCGAAGGAGACCAACCCGCGGCTGGCGGATCGCGCCTATGAGGTCGAACTCACGTGTCGCTCCCGGGGTCCGGTGATCCGCGCAGAGGCGTACGCCACCGACCACTACTCGGCCTTCGACATCGCCTTCGGCCGACTCACCGAGCGCCTGCGCAGGTACGCCGACCGGCACCGCCCGCACCGTGGCGGCCGCCACTCGCACCGCGGCTCGCTGGCGAACGAACCGTGGCAGGACACCGACGCCCTGGCGGCCGATGAGGTGACGGAGGCCGAGTTCGACGACCTCGACACCGACGACGGTGTGGCGGTATTCGAGTCGGGACCGGTGGTCGTGCGCGAGAAGACCCACGTGGCCGCCCCCATGACGGTCGAGGAGGCCGTCACCCACATGGAGTTGGTGGGTCACGACTTCTACCTATTCCAGGACCAGGAGTCCGGCCTGCAGAGCGTTGTCTACCGACGCCGCGGATTCGACTACGGGCTGATCCGGATCGATACGTCGGAGCCCGCCGGGGCCGAGTGAACGGCACGACCGGGTCACCCACTCGGGTGGTGATCAGCGATGACTATCCGGTCTTCGCCCGAGGGGTGGCAGCCGTGCTGCGCGGCCGGGACGAGTTGTGGGTGCAGGTCGCCCTGGACCCGCCCGGTGCACTGGCCGACGCCGACGGCGCAGAGGTGTTGGTGATCGGCCTGGACTCGGACGTGCGCCGCGTCTGGGAGGCATGCGACCACCTCGGGGCCGTCCTCGGCGAGGCGCCGCCGGCGATCGTCCTGCTGCTACCGGGGCGGTCCGAATTCGAGATGACCGCTGCCGCCACCGTCGGTGCCTCGGCGGTGTTGCCGCGCACCGCCTCTCCGGGCGCGGTGGCCGAGGCGGTGCTGGCGGTGGTCGAGGGTCGCACGCTGGTGGCCGCCGGTATGGCGGAGAAGATGCTCGCCGACTTCGCCGGCATGTTGCGTCGTCGGCGCGAGGCCGCCGGCGTCGACCTGTCTAAACGTGAGCAACAAGTGCTCGAGCTCGTCGCCGAGGGCCGCAGCAACCGCGACATCGCCGGCGAGCTGCACATCAGCGACCACACGGTCAAGAATCACGTGCGGCGCATCCTGGAGAAACTCGGCGCCGGCTCGCGCACCGAGGCGGTGGTGATCGCCGCCCGGGTGGGCCTCGTGGTGGTCGGTCAGGGCAGTTGGAGTCCCAGCGCCCGTCGTGCGTAGCGCGTTACCGCGGCGCTGCCTGCCGGTGCCGCCGACGGGTCGGATTGCGCCCCGGTCTCGACGCTCAGCACCCATCCGCGATCGTCGGCCACCAGCAGCGCGGTGACGGCGTCTGCATGGCCGGTGACCGCATCGCGCACCGCCCACAACCCGGCCGGCAGGCAGGCCGACACCGGTAGGGCGGCTTCGGCCACAAGGGCGTCCTCGGCCGCGACGATCGGTTGCAGTTGCCAGGCGCCGGCGGCGATCTCAACTGCGCAGCGTGGCCGAACGTCGTCAACTGGCTGCGGGTCGGCGGCCACGAGGCAGGCGTGCCAGCAGTTCACGTAGGCCTCGCGGTGTCGCAGTCCTGCGCGTTGGGTGCCCGCAGGCACGAATCCTGCCCCCGTTGCGGTGTGCAGACTGGCGATATTGCCCACCAAGGCCCGCCACGTGAGTCGGCGTAGGCCGAGGTGCTCGAAGGCCCACCGGGCCAGCGCGTGCAGTGCCGCGGTCGCCACGCCCCGGCGCCGCGCCCAGGGGGCGGTCCAGAAGCCCACGTCGGCGGTGCCATCCGAGGTCAGCCGATGCAGGCTCACCACCGCGAGTACGTCGTCGGTCTCATCGGTGGCGGTGAAGGCGACCATGCTGCCGTCCACCAGTCCGCGGGGCGCCATCCGCTCGATGAAGTCCATGGCGTGTGAGTGGTCGTACGGTGCGGGCAACTCCGTCCAGCGCGCTGCTGTGGCGTCGTTGCACGCCAATACGAACCCAGGGGCATCCGCCGGCGTGGGTTGCCGCAACTGATGCACGCCGGCCGCGCCGACTGGGATGACCGCCTCGGCAGCGTCCGCGAGGCCGGCCAGGAGGTCTGCGTGAGTGTCGATCCTCATACTGGAATCCCAGCACAGGCCGTGGCCGCGGTTGTGGGCGCATCGTTCACCACGGCCTTCGGCGTACCATGTGCCCGTGGGTCTATTCGACAAAGTGCTGCGCGTCGGCGAGGGCAAGACGCTGCGCCAACTGACCAAGATCACCGCCGTCGTGAATTCGCTGGAGGCTGACTTCGCCGAACTCACCGATGCCGAGTTGCGCGGCAAGACGGAGGAGTTCCGCCAGCGACTCGCCGACGGTGAGGACACCCTCGAGACGCTGCTGCCGGAGGCGTTCGCCGCAGTGCGGGAGGCGTCGAGCAGGACGTTGGGTCAGCGTCACTACGACGTGCAGATCATGGGCGGGGCGGCCCTGCACCGCGGCAACATCGCCGAGATGCGCACTGGTGAGGGTAAGACCCTCGTGGCCACGTTGCCGAGTTACCTCAACGCGCTGTCCGGCGACGGGGTGCACATCGTCACGGTCAACGACTACCTGGCCAAACGCGACGCAGAAGAGATGGGCCGCATTTACAAATTCCTGGGACTCTCGGTGGGCTGCATCGTCCATGAGCTTTCGGACGACGAGCGCCGCCTGGCC
>JAUPKO010000748.1 GCA_030837395.1 Actinomycetota bacterium
CAATTGAGAAGCCAGGGGTGGTTTCCGGCAGGCCGGCCAAGAGGGCGGCTGTCCGTCCGAGGGTCAGGCCTTGGTCGCCGATCTGCGTCGTTGCTGCGATGGCTACTTCTTCGATCCGATCCTTGGGCAGGTTCGGGTTACGGCGAATCAGTTCTCGAATGACCTTGACGACGAGGTCGTCCGCGCGTGTCTCTGCGTAGATTCCTTTGGCACCGGCCCGACCGAACGGGGTGCGCGCACCGTCAACCATGACGACGCTTCTGCCGGAGAACGACATAGTTCCTCCTGTATTAGTTCTCAAGTCGCGCATGCGTCGGACCATGAGTTGCGGCCGAACCACACCTGCGCCCGCTGGCTGGCGGTGGAACTATGTTACTCGCGGGTAACACGACGGTTGGAGTGCCCCCGGGCAGCCTTCGGGGGAGCAGCGCGACCTAGATCGCGGTAAGCCGCTTGCGTGACTCGAGCACCTCGGTGCCGCACGCCATTTCGTAGGCGCCCTGGGCCAATTCGGCGGACATCGTCTTGGTGTCACCTGGGCGCAGAACTCGAATGCGAGCAATCCTCTTTCGGAACGCTCCATCCGCCGGAGCGAACAGGGCGACCGAGATCGGGATGTCGGCGGTTGAAGTTGCTGAGACCGTGATCGAACCGGCCGTCACGATCAATGGCTGCATGTCGCAGTCCTTGGGGTTGGCCAGGACCTTAACGAGTTGTGGAGCAGTCGCACTGGGTGTCGGGGTGGGGCTTGGCTCACCCGAACCTTGCGAGCCGCATCCGGTCAGCGCAGTAAGAACGGCGACGCTTGCCACGCTCATCGCAATCCCATTCCGCGAGCGGTTCACGGTGACTCCTTAGGTGTGAGTGCCTCCGAGAGGCCGTGGCAAGTGAGGTCGATTTGCCACTGACGAGCGCCATGGTCAGACAAGAACGTGGACACTGCCTCGACCGACTGGGAGTCAGGCGGTGCCCAACACAGACGACGCGCGACGTCGGGGGTCAACAGGTTTTCGGTCGGCATCCCGAGTGATTCGGCAGTTTCGGTCAAGAATGTGCGAGCTGCGGCTAGACGCACTGCGGCCTCGGGGGCTCGGTCCGGCCACGATCGAGGGGGTGGTGGGCCAGTGGTCGCGGCGGCAGCTTGTGGCAGTTCCCGTTCAGGGGTCTTGTTTGCTTGGTCTACGGCCTGCCACCAGTACTCGATTCGCCGCTTCGTGCCGCGACCAGAGAACGCCGGGAGGGCGCCAAGTTGTTCTTTGGCGGTTGGCCGGGCAATGGCGGCCGCCGAGATCGCGGCATCGGGCAACACTCGCCCTGGAGCGATATCCCGTTGTTCTGCCATGGCGTCGCGGGCGAGCCACAGCTGGCGGGCGATCTCCAGACCACGACCTGTCCGCACCTTGTGTATGCCAGACGTACGCCGCCAGGGATCGACCCTTGGTGCTCGAGCAGGTGCTGTCCGCAGATGTTCGAACTCCTCGACCGCCCATGGCATCCGCCCTGACGACTCAAGGTCGGCGGCGAGTATGGAGCGAAGTTCGATGAGCAACTCAACGTCAAGTGCCGCGTAGCGAAGCCAGGCCTCCGGTAGTGGGCGAGTCGACCAGTCCGCCGCTGAATGTTCCTTTGCCAATGACACGCCAAGTTCGGTCTCTGCGAGCGCCGCCAGCCCAACCTTCGGACGCCCGAGGATCCGGGCTGCCATCTCGGTATCGAACAGCCGGTTCGGGACCATCTTGAGTTCGGCGAGGCATGGCAGATCCTGTGAGGCGGCGTGCAGGATCCACTCCTCGTCGGCGATGACGTTGGCCAATGGCTGCAGGTCATCAAAGCCGATGGGGTCGATCAGATGTGAGCCGCTGCCAGTCCGGCGAAGTTGCACGAGATAGGCGTTGTGGCTGTACCGGTACCCACCTGCGCGTTCAGCGTCGATAGCAATAGGACCAGTTCCAGCGGTGATTGCGTCAATGGCGGCCTCGAGGCCTGCTTGATCTGTGACGACGACGGGTACACCCTCGGCGGGGTGAGTCAGTGGTGTCAGATCGGGAACCGAGGTCTGCACGTCATCGGACGTTGGTTCCTCGCTGTCTGTCACGGCGCTAACCGTATACGTCGCACCAGCGTCTGGCTTGCACCCGTGAAGTGGCGCTGAGGAAAGTTTGGGCTAGCGAACGAGGCCGGAGCGCATGGCCAGGGCGACCATTTCGGCGCGGTCGCCGGTTCCCAACTTGCGGGCGATCCGAGCTAGGTGGCTCTTGACGGTGAGAGCTGAAAGCCCCAACTCGTCGCCGATTCCCTTGTTCGAGCGGCCCTCTGCGACTGCCTGGAGAACCTCAACCTCGCGGGTGGACAACTCGTCTGGTGTGGAGCGTCCTCGGCCACGCTGCATGGGGATGACGTTGCGCGGTGCCGAGTGCGAACCGATTCTGGGGGAGACCACGTATCCGCGGACGCCAGCTCCGAGGGCCGCCTTCACCGCGTACGCATCATCGCGACCAGTAAGGATCACGACGCGACGCCACTGCATTGCGCGCAGCTCAGCGATCATCGGAAGGATTGGCCCCTCGCCGGTGGTTCCATCAACAATGCACAGGTCATGAGGTCCGTCGACGCCAGCTTTTGCCAGCGCGTCGTCACGGTTGTCAGCTTCGACGACGTTACGTGCGCCGTACTGGCGAAGGCGGTGTCCGAGAGCGCCGCGGCGAGCCGAGTCC
>JAUPKO010000749.1 GCA_030837395.1 Actinomycetota bacterium
AGTCGGGAGGCTCTGCGGATGCGCCCATGACTGATGGACCGGCCGGAACCAGGGCTCCAGTGTACCGGTCCGCGATCATGCCCGGAGTGCGGGTCGCGGGCGTGGCCCGGCGTGTCGATCAGGTTGAGCACGTAGTCCTGACCGTTGCGGGCGGCGTACGGCAGCCGGACGGCCTGCGACTTGATGGTGATGCCACGCTCTCGCTCGATGTCCATCCGGTCCAGGTACTGCGCCCGCATGTGCCGCCCGGACACCACGCCGGTCAGTTGCAGCATGCGATCGGCCAGGGTCGACTTGCCGTGGTCGATGTGCGCGATGATGCAGAAGTTGCGAATCGCCGAAGATGGAGTCGAGCCCGGCTGATTGCCGGTTCCGCGCGGAGACGGGGAGGGGTCGGTCACCCGCATATCCTCCCACGTCCGCCCGTGGGCCGGGCCACGCCCGCGACCCGCACTCCGGGCATGATCGCGGACCGGTACACTGGAGCCCTGGTTCCGGCCGGTCCATCAGTCATGGGCGCATCCGCAGAGCCTCCCGACTCCACTTTCGCGTGCCCCACGCGAACGCAGCAGAACAGGTAGCCACGTGGCCAACATCAAGTCTCAGATCAAGCGCAACCGCACCAACGAGAAGGCACGCCTTCGCAATAAGGACGTCAAGTCCGAGCTGCGCACCCTCGTGCGCCACGTGCGCGAGGCGGTTGCCGCAGGTGATGCCGAGGCCGCCCGCACCGCTGCCGACACCGCCTGCCGGGCCCTGGACAAGGCCGCCTCCAAGGGCGTCATCCACAAGAACCAGGCCGCCAACCGCAAGAGCGCCGTGGCCAAGTCCACCGCCGCGATGAGCGCCTGAGCTCAGCGTTCGTCCTCGGCGCCTGCCCGCAGCCGCCGTTCGAGATCCGGCGGCACAGTCGAGTCGGCGTCGCGTTGCGTCTGTGCGACCTCGCCCCGGCCCACTCCCCGCGCGAGCGCATCCGTGGCGGCCACGAGCGAGTAGTAGAGCGCCGGGCACGTCGGACAGGTCGCCAAGTGTGCCTCCACCGCCCCGCGTGATTCCTGCCCCAACTCACCATCGAGGTAGTCGCTGACCTGTCGTCGGGCATCCCAGCAGCTCAGCGGTACCCCGCGGGTGGCCTCCCGGCGTTCGGCGCCCTGGGCGAGGGACGACACGAGCATCATCCGTCCCCGGCGTAGGCGCTGTTTGGCCGCCGGCAGCCCGATACCGAAGATGTCCGCGATCTCCCGCGAGGTGAAGCCTTCGGCGTCATGCAGGACCACCGCCGCGCGATGACTGTAGGGCAGTCGGATCAGCGCATCGTGCAGTTCCTCGGCCGTTTCGGCGCGCGCCACCACCACGGCCGCGTCCACGGTGTAATCGTTGTCCTGCCACTGCCGTTCGACGTGGGCCGCGATGTCCTCGGCGGGCACCTCTCGGGCGGCTCGGGCACGATCCACCGCCAGGTTGTGCAGGATCCGGTGCAGCCACGTGGCGAGGCTGGCCTCGCCCCGGTAGGACTGAGCCCGTTCGAGGGCCCGCACACAGGTGTCGCCGACCAAGTCCTCGGCCGCATAACGGTCACGCACCATGGAGGTGGCGTACCGCGTGAGGCCGGGGATCTCGGCCGGCAACAACTGGGCTAGTTCGGCGCGTTCCACTGTGCCGACCCTAGCGGGCCCAGCCCGGACCTCAGCGGACCGCGGCGGACTGCTGGACCTTGGTGTCCACCGGGCAGGTGCTCATGCCGAAGATCCGGTAGAGCGGGCAGAAGCCGACGGCGGCGGTGACTCCCATGATCACCGCAACGGCGAGCAGCACCCAGGCGATAGGCGAGCCGAAGCCCACCAGTGCGGCGGCCACGACGGCGATGATCGCCACGACGGCGCGGATGATGCGGTCGGTGTTGCCTTCGTTCTTGTTCATGTCGGGTGACTCTCCCTGAGGTCGGGACCGGCGTGGGCCGGTCGTGATCTGGTTGCACCCCATAGACGGGGCGGGGTCGCAAAGGGATACATGACGCTGCGCGGAGTTCCGTTGACGACGTGGCGGGCACCGTCGTGGGCGCGCGTATGCGCCGCAGGTCAGTCGGCGGTACGGGTGGCCATGGCGATGATGGCTCGTTCGAGTACGTACTCCTTCTGCTCGTCCGACAGCGCCCCGTCGGCGTCGTAGCCGCCTTTCATCAGCACCGAAAGCTCGGCCAACTCGCCGATCGCAGCCGCGATATCGTCCGAACTCCACCCTCTGGCCTGGTTGACCGCACCGCGGGCCATCCACTCCGGGATGCGCAGCGCCGCTGCGACGTCCGCCGCCGCAGAAGACCCACCGCGGGCGGATTTGGCGGCGGCCAGCCGCTGGAACGTCGTCGTCAGCGCCGTGATGGTCATCAGACCGGCGCGCGTGCCGCCCTCATGCATGGCGTAGCGCAGCCCCTCCAGCGCCTGCGCCGGGTTGCGGGACGCGACCGCGTCGGCGATCTCGTACCCCTTGATCTCGACGTGGCCGGAGTAGTAGCGGGCGGCCGCCTCGCGACCGATGTGCGGCTCCTCGATGTCGCTGGCCAACTGTGCCACCGCACTGGCGAGGCCGCGCGGATCGGCACCGATCGCGTCGACCAGCAAGGTGATGGTGCCCTGGTCGGCGGTCTTGTGGTGGACCCGGAACTCGGCCTGCACGAAGTCGGTCACCGCACGGCCCTTGATGGCGTCGGCCTTGACCACCGTGCCGGCCTTCTGCAGCCGGGTCTTGGCCTTGGTCGAACCTCGACTGCCGGCGTGTTGGAGCACCCAGGCTGCCTCACCGCCAGCCTCCACCATGTCGCACACCGCCAGCGCGGTGGCCTCATCCATGGCCTCGGCGTCACGCAGGACGATCACCGGCGATCCGCCGAATAGGTCCGGGGACGCCGCACTCATCAAGTCGCCGAGCAATCCGGCCGAGCCGCCACGCAGTTCCGAGACCTCCGCGCCGGCACTGCGCCAGGCCGACACGGCAGCGTTGATCGTGCGCTCGGCGAAGAACTCCTGGGGGCCGAACACCACGAGCACGCGTGGGGGCGGAGTGGCCATATCGCCAGCATGTCAGAGCGGACTGGACCTTTGGGGGCGCAGTACGGCCACCGGTCAGCGCAGGTGGGTGTCCAGCCAGTCGAAGATGGCCTCCTGGCCGGCGGTCGGCCCGTTGGGCTGGTCGTGCAGTTGGGTGCCCTGGGCCGCGGTGAACCGCTGCAGCACCTTGTCGCCGGCGGGGACCTTGGTCAGGAAGTCGACCGCCTGCGCACTCTGTTGGTCGAAGAAGATGTCGCCCTCGTTGGCGGTGAGCATCGTCGGGATGGTGATCTGTGCGTAGTCCGCCTGAAAATCGAACTGCAGCATCGCCTCCAGCATCCCGAAGTAGTCGCTGGTGGGTTTGCCGGCACGGGCATCGAGCATGGTCTGGATGTTGTAGATCTCACCACGCTTGGCGATGTTGAACTGCGTCTCCTTGGGCAGCGACGGGATAATCTGCAGGTACTCCGCGTTCAGCTTCTCGCGGGCGGCCTGCTGCTGGTCCACCGGCAGCGCCAGCGCCTGCCGAACGCTCTGCACGGCCTCCTGGTCGCCCCACAGCGCCGCCGCGTTGTAGGCCGCCGGTTCCAGCACCACGGCCGACAGCCCGGGCACCTTGGCCGCGGCCCGGGCGCAGAGCATGCCGCCGAAGGAGATTCCCACCAGGCCGACCTTGCCGACCCCCTTCTGGTCCTTGACCCAGTCGAACACAGCCCCCACGACCTCATCCCAGTCGGGAGTGAACGGGATCTGCCGGTCGAACAGGGTGAGCATCTGCCCGGGGCCCTCGAAGATGGCCACGTTGTAGCCCCGCTGCAACCCGGCGAAGACGCCGAAGGCGACCATCTCGATGTTCTGTCCATCCGAGCCGTTGCTCAGGATCAGCGTGGGCCGGGAATCGTTGTTGTCGGCGGGCCGGAAGAAGTATCCCGGCAGGTCGCCGTACGAGGTGGTGACGGAGAACTTCGTCGGCGGCGGGTCGTAGAGCGCCACCGCCTGGTCAAATCGGTTCTGGCAGACCTGAGCGATGTCCAGTTCACGATCTGGGGCTGAGGTGCCGAGTACGAAGAAGGTCTGCAAGGTGGCGTACATGGATGCGCGTTGGAGGCGCTGCCGTTTGCTGACTGGGGAAGATGTGGCTTCGGCCGCCGCCGCCAACTGGTCACCGAAGGCCCCGAATCCGTCGTAGTACGCGTCGAACACGCCGGTGTTCAGTTCGGCTGGGTTGCCGGTGGCCTGGTTGATCGTCTGCACGATGCGCAGCATCTCGCCGACTTCGGACGTCTGCACCGCCGCGGCCCCGAAGGCAAAGAGCGTCTCCTGGTTCAGGGCCTGGTTGGCGAACAGTTGCAGCGGGACGAGGACGTCGGCGCCTATGGTCGACACCGGGGCGGAACCACTAGGGGTCGGCAGCGCCGAAGCGTTGGAGTCGAGGGAACCCGAAGCAGTGGCGCTGGCGTCGGCGGAGTCGGCCGCTGAGGCGCAGCCGCCGACCACTCCGGCCAAACCTGTCGCCCCGGCCCCGATGAGCAAGGACCTACGTGTGATCGGCATGATCCGAGGCTACGGGGGGTCAACGCGGTCGGGCAACGGCCCTGGTCAGCACCGTAGGCCGACCGTTCGACTGGCCGGCCATGATGACATCGCCCGCCAGGTCGGTGCGCACCACCGCGGCACCGGCGCCTTGCCAGGACGCCACCGTCAACGGCGAGGGGTGGCCGTAGTCGTTGTCCACCCCGCACGACATGACGGCGACCTCACCCCCGGTCCAGCTTGGCAGCCGGGGGTGCTGCTGGGCCGAGCCGTGATGGGGCACCTTGACGACGTCCACATCGATCGGGCCGCCACCGGACATCAACGCCAACTGCCCCTCTGGTTCCAGGTCCCCGCCGAAGAACACCGTGGTGCGAGCGCCGTCGTGCTCGACGGTGGCGGTCAATGTGAGGCTGGCGTTGTTGGGGGCCGACCCGTCACCGGGCAGCCGACTGGGCCCCACCACCGTCCACGACAGCCAGCCGACGGTGAACCGATCACCCACCTGCGGCACCGCTGGAGTGACCGACGCCGCGGCGAGGTCGCGCATGGTAGAGGCATAGGTATCGGCCGGTTGGGCCAGCGGCGAGACGAGCACCCGCTGCGGCCGGTACTGGGCGAGCACCGTGGCCAGCCCCGCGACGTGGTCGCGGTGGAAGTGACTGAGCACGATCATCGGGACCTCGGTGATGCCGCTGCGGGCCAGGCACGCCTGTGCCGCCGCCGGGTCGGGACCGGCATCGAGCAGCACCGCCGCATGCGGCCCAGCCCGCAATAGGGCGGCATCGCCTTGACCCACGTCGCAGAAGACCACAGCCCACTGCGAGGGCAGGCTGCCCAGCGCGGTCGGCGCCGTCGCGGCGGTGACGCTCGCGGCCGCCACTGCGGCCGGCACGACGATCGGCAGCCATCGCCACCGCCGACCCGCCATCAGCAGTGCGGCCAGGACCCCTGCCAGTACCACCGCCCAGAACCATCCGGCCGGCCACGGCACCCGTCCCCCGGGGACCGCCGCCGCCCATTGCGCGACAGTGATGATCCAATCGGCTCCCGCTCCCGGGATGGCGGCGACCACCTGGGCCACGGCCGGCAGCACCCAGGCCACGGCGCCCACGCCCAGTCCTGCGATGGTCACCACCGGCACCATGGGCGCCGCAGCGACGTTCGCCAGCACCGACACCCACGAGACCCCTTGACCGTAGGCGGCCAACAGCGGGGCGGTGGCGATAGCGGCCGCCAGGGCTGTGAGCACCGCTGCGGCCACCACGGCCACCGGTGCCCGCACCGCCATCGGCACTGCCAGCGACACCCCTGCGACCAGTCTTCGGCCCGGTTCGGCAGCGACGATGAGCCCGGCTGTGGCAGCGCAGCTGAGGGCGAACCCGCGGGAGGACGCTAGCCACGGATCGAGCACCAGCAGGCCGAGCGCTGCGACCTGCAGCGCCGCCATACCGCTGCCACCACCGAGGGCAAGGGCGAGCAGGCCGATCAGGGCCATCGCGGTGGCACGCACGACGCTGGGCTCGGGTCCTACCAGCGCCACGTAGCCGCAGAGGGCCAGCAATGCCGGAATGAGCGCGAACCGCCGCGGCACCCCAGTCAGCCGGGCACACCACAGCACCATCCCGGTGACGATCGCGATGTTGGCCCCGCTGACCGCCGTCAGGTGGGACAGTCCGGCCGACTGCATGTCCACCTGCACGGGTTCGGGCAGGAGTTCGTCATCGCCGAGAACCATGCCCATCACCAATTCCGCCTGCGCCGGCGGCACCCTGGCCAGGGCCGAGCGCAACCGCTCGCGCACAGCTCGTCCCCACCCGTGCGCGGACTGCACCGCCACCACCGGCTCGATGGCAGTGAGGGTGGCCGACATCCCGTCACGACCATCGTCGGGGCTGACCCGCATGGAGCCGACCACCACCTGCCCGGGCTGCAACAACCCCTGAGCGGCAGGCAGCGGCGCCACAAGCCGGACCCGGCTGCCCACCTGCCAGGCCGCATCGTCGACGGCCACCGCCAGCACCCGTGCCACCGTGCGTTGCTGGCCGTCGGCGGCGTCCCACCCGGCCGGCCTGGCCACGGGTCGGGCCGATGCCACCACCTGCACTTGTGCCTGCACCAAGGCGCGGTCCCGCACGAGTTCGGGCCACGGGTCCGCCCGCGCCAGGCCCACATGGCCGGCCGCGCTGAGCGCCACCACCAGCCCCGCGACCCCCGCCGAGGCCACTGCCACGGGCCAGCCCCCTGGATGCTCACGCCACTGCAGCGCGCCGACCACCGCCACAGCGGCGCAGCCACCCCCGACGACCACGCCGACCCACGGTTGCGCGCCAGTGAGCACCACAGCGAGCAACCACGCCACCATCAGTGCCGGAAACAGGAGACCGGCCTGCTGCCACCGACTCATACGCGCACCTTGTCGCGCATGCCCTCCAACGTCCGCTCACCGATGCCCGGCACCTCCAGCAGTTGGTCGACCGAGGTGAACCGACCGTTCTTCTCACGGAAGTCGATGATCTTCTGTGCCGTGGCCGGGCCCACCCGGGGCAACTCCTGCAACTGCTCGGACGTGGCAGTGTTCAGGTCGATCAGATCGGA
>JAUPKO010000750.1 GCA_030837395.1 Actinomycetota bacterium
GTGGTGGTGGGTTGGGCGAAAACGGAGCCCAGTGGGCCTTCCAGAAGTGCGCTGACGGTGAGTTGCAGAGCGCGGACTTCTTGGCGGTAGACGGTGTCGTCGCCTCGGTCCAGGGTTGGCGTGCGAACAGATTGCGGCGGGTTTTCTAGCAGAGTGACAAGGTCAGCGAGGACCGCTGGCTTGTCGACGGGGTGTGTGTCGGCCAGCACGCGTAGCGCGGCTGAGAGCACCGCGCTCTCGGTTTCACCGACCACACCTTTGCGAGCCAACGCGATCAACGACGACATCATCGTCAGGCGTCGCCCGTGCGCGTTCTCGCGCAGCGCCCGTGCGCGGCTGCCAGTCAGGCGGGCCGCTGCGGCATCCAGCGCCCCCATGTCCAGCACGTTTAACGAGCCTCGCCCCCGGGCAAGCTCGACGACTTGGCCGCCGAGCATTTCGGTGGGCACGCGGTGGTCTGGTTTCGTGTCGCCCAGGACCATGGGCTGCACGTTGCCCGCGAGCCCGATCTCCATCCGGCGCACGATCGTGGACTTCCCTAAACCGGGCAGGCCGAGCACAAACGCCGACGGGTTGCCGATCAGTTTTGATTCTTCGAACCAGCTGATCGGGTCGCAGAACACGGTTGATTTGTTCAGGATGTGGTGCCCGAGCGGGACACCACTTTTCGGCGATGCCGAGCCTGCCGCGTGTGGCCATAGGCCGCAGACTTGCGCGGTGGTGCCACGGAACTCTTGGGCGGGTTCGACGACTTTCGCGTATCCCCCACCGGGGCCGCGCATACCGCGCCATCCCGCACCTCTGGCCTCGTGCTTTTCTTTGCGTTCTTGCTGGCGTTGCTGCCTTCGTTCCCGGCGACTGGGTGTCTCGTTGACCTCGTCGACGTTGTTTTCCTCGCCGTCGTCGAGGTCGCCTGCTGGGGCCAGCTGCTCATCGGTGGTGCCCATCCAGGTGTCGTCGACTGCTGCCACCTCGGCATCGTCGATCGAGGGTCCCCCGGTGTGGGAGTTCTTGCTTTTGAATAGACGTTTCACAGTTGCTCCCTGACAAATGATGGAACGCGGGTGTGGGCTGAGGGCACGACCCCGATCCCGAGTGCGGTTTGGAACGCGACGTCTTGGGAGTAGGTGACCGGGCGCATTTTCAGTCGCGCTGTGGCCGACACCTGACTCAAGATTGCTTCGGCTTTGTGGCGGTTCTCGGTGGTCGTGGTGGCGGTGGCCATGACCGAGAACCGGGTCAGTCCGGCACCGGAGGCTTGTTCGGCAGCTTGCTGGCGCGCAGCCTGCAGAGCGCGTGAATCGGTGGCGCGCTGTTCTCCTTTACGGGCACCGGCGTGCCCGGCTGCTGTGCGCAGATCCTCATCGGCCACGCCAGCGGCCTTATCGGAACTATGCGGGCGATACAAGATGGTGACCCGCTTGCGGGTGAGGTCGTGGTGCGGGCGAAGCAGTGGCACCAGCACGCTGGCGTGCACGGCGGAACGGGGAGCATCAGTTGTCGACCAGGTGACTGACGCCGTATCGGCGTGACTGAGGTGATCGTGATGGGCCTGACAGGCCGGGACCAGCTGATCCCAGGCCGGTGCGGGCACGTGCCGATCGGGGGCGTAGGCGTCAGCGACGAGTTCGGCGATCTGATCGGCGGACATGGCGCGCGCGGACCCGGCACCGGTTCCTGCCAGCGCACCGACCAGACCGGGTAGTCGGGTGGCGATGTGGTCGAGTAGCTCTTCTCGCGTGATGCGTCGGGTCGCGGCACGCGTCGGTGTCCAGGTCAGCGTCATCCAGGTAGTGACATGGGCGGATGCACGCGGATACTTCTGCACCGCCTGCCGCAGAACGCTTCGAGTCAGCTCTGGTGCATCAACACTCAGGAGCCGGTCCACTTCGGCCTGCAGGCCCGCGCCGGAGTCCGGCGCTGATTGCACGGTGACCGAGGCCGCAACCAGGCCAGGTTCGTCTCCGAGATCGGCCAGGTAATTGCCGTAGCGGGCAACGCACACGTCAATGTCGCCCTGATCGACCAGCGCCGATCCGTCGGACTCGCACGCGATCAACGCGGAGAAGTGTTTGGCTGCTCCCCCTTGTTCGATAACCCCGAACTCGTTGCCCAACGTGTCGGCGACAGTGACCAGTTCGGATCGGGCAAGCAGCCCCGGTAGTGGTCCGTACTGCCCACCATCCGGGTTGAGCACCATCGGGTCGTACACATTGGTGCCCTTTTTCACCGAGCGCCGAAACGCCCACCAGACCAGTGCCGCAGTCCAGCCATTTCGCCCGTCACGGGTCTGGATGGTCAGCGGCGTCAATGCGATCACCCCGATGCCCACCACGAGTAGGCCCGCGATCAGTCCAGCGAATGCCTGCACGACCATCGCCAGAATCCCAATCGCAAACACTGCTCCGGTTCCGATCAACCCGAGCCGCCAAATTCCGGGCGTGCGTGGTTTGACGAAGTTGCCGTAGGTGCGGTGTTCGATGATCGCGGCCTGGTTGCTCACTGGGATGCTCCTGACGATTCGGGTATCGGTGACTTAGCTGCAGTTCCCGCAACATTGGCTGCCCCAGAGATGGCCGGAGCTGCTGCGGCGGCAGTCCCGCCTGAGGCAATCAGAACTGCACCGCTAGCCACAGCGGCACCGGCTGCCATCGCTCCGCCGCCGCGCCCGATCGCCGGGCCGACCGCAGGCACGATCAGTCGCATCAGTGCGGGAAGGGCGACAATGGCCAGGCCCATGAGCGTGAGCCCTCGAAGCCCTCCGGCCAAGTCGTTGGTGTCTCGGATCAGCCGTATCGCCGCCCAATAGATGATCGCGGCCACAGGTTTGTAGAGGATCAGCGCCAGTGTCCAGCCGGTGACACGGTCGAAGAACTGTTGGCCGGTCTTTGTCGTGGTTCCTGCTGCAGCCAACGGCAAGACGCCGGCGAACACGATCAGCAAGGCGTCTCGGCTGAGCATCAGCACCCATTGGATGCCCGCGACGATCATGCCCAACATCCCGAACATCATCAGCAGCGCCGCAGATGTTGTTGCACCAGCAGAGAACTTGAAGTCTTGGACCCCGGCTTTCGTCAAAATCCACGATGAGAAGCCATCGGAAAACTCAGTAAGCAGGCCCACCGTCGCCAAACCGGCGCCGGAGACAACGATGATCGTTATCAAGCCGCGGATGGTTTCCTCCGCGGGGCGAGCATTTCTTGACAGCACGATGCGTGCTGAGGAAATGATGACCGAGATGATCGCGACAAACACTGCGATCGGTTTGAGCATCCCTTGTAGCTGCGTGGCGATTCCGTTCGCCTGCGAGCCAGGGGTCGCCACATTCGCCGTTCCGGTGCCGACCCACCAGGTCGTCATGGCCTTAAACATTTCGGCGGCACCCTCGGCGAAGGATTCGGCCATCGTCTCCAGGAACGATTTCGCTACCCCGCCTATGGCAGATTCCACGATGGGTACTGCCAGCACATCCATCAGCGCGCTCATGATCGTGGGGCCTGCCACGGAATGAACCCGGTCGGCAGTTTGTCGACGCTGACGTGGGCGACGGTGGCCCGGTTTTCCCCGACCTGAGCCCGCCAATCCCCGTCGATCCACTGCAGCTGGACCGTTTCTAGCGCCAGCTGGTACTGCGGTCCCCCGGAGTACGCCAACTGGATGCTCGCTTGCTGGTCGTTGTAGGCGTTAAACCAGAAGCCGACCAGCTGCGGGGTTCCTCCGCTTCGGGTGGTGGACGTGCCACGTTGGGCGAAGGCAGCGGTTTCGGCCTTGAATGGGCCGTCAATGGCATGTGACTGGACCTGCTTTTCGGAGATGTCGATCGTCACGCTCAGCGTCGCGGCCGCACCGAGGGCACCGAGTGGATCGTGGGTCCACCCGCCTCGCCAGGATCCATCGCGTTGCGATGGCCCGTGGTCCGGGTGCACGGGAATAGCGGTAATCATGTTCGCCGCCAGTGTCATCGGTTCCCACGCCCAGCCCGGACCCGCCTCGGTCGGTACAACGCTGACCGAGGCGGTGGTGCCGTTGTTACTGCTGGGGGTTGGTGCGGCGGCGTCGGCACCCCCGGCGAACACCGACCACAACACGATGGCCGCAACGGCCGCGGCACCGGCTCCTGCGATAGCTAGTGGCTTCTTCACGGCGACCTCAGATCAACATGTTGACCATGGGGCCAGCGGCCACCGCCAACACGCATCCGCCTAGGACCCAGCCAAGGCGACCGGCAGTCTCGCCGCCCTCGCCGCGTCGGTGGGCAACCATCATCGCGCCGGCGGTGATGAAGACACCCAACACACCTAAGAAGGACACGATCCACAGCGCCCAGGTGATCAGGACAGTCAGCTTCTCTGTGCCCGGTGGCTGCTGTGCTCCCCCGACGGAGATGTCTGCAAACAGATTCAGGGCGGTCGTGGAAATGGTGGAAAACATGCGCGCTGTTTCCTTTCTCTCTTGTCCGTCACAAAAGTTACGGCTACGGTTCCGAATAGTTACCGCTACCCGTAACGTACATGATGTTTTGGAAGGCGCAAGAGGAAATGGCATCTCCAGCACTCGTAGTCGCACTCGCCGGAGCAGTACTGGTCCCGATGGGCGTGGTTGTCCCGCTCACTGGGATGGGTTCAGCTGCAGCGGCGGTCGTGGAATGTGCTCCCTCGCTGTCTGGAGCTGACACCGTCGCCCACAGCGACGACCCTGCGTCGCCCACACCCGACCCAGCGCCACCTGCGGTGGCTGCCCCAGACACAGACGCCAACAACGTCGTCTGGCCGGTCGGGCGGGGACAAATGGGTGGGCTCCATCCCACCGGGGCACGTGACATGGGCCGGAATCTTGGCTACCCGGTCGTCGCCGCGCACGCTGGCACAGTCACTGCCTCGGCAGACATTCCAGCGCAGGACGGACGGATCAACGGCGGGGGATACGGCAGCTATGGTCGCTACATCATCATCAGCTGGAGGAACAGTAAAGGCCAGTGGCTCAACAACCTGTACGCCCACATGCGGACGCGCGTGGCAACAGCCGGATCGACCGTGACCGCAGGCCAACTCATCGGATACGTCGGATCGACCGGGAACTCCACCGGTCCGCACCTGCACTTTGAATTGTTCGCCTCATCAGGCCCCAATGGCCTCAGTGGCAGCCGCAGCGGACTCGACCCGGCGCCCTGGCTGGCACGCGGCAAGGAACCCCAAGTCGATGACTTGCCCGCCGACACTGGCGGCGACATCACCACCGATGAGTGCGTCCAATCCGGTGGCGTCGCCGTCGACCTTCCGACGCGCTCCCCGGCAAACGGCCCATACAAGGACGCGGCCATTACGATGCGCAGCAAAGGCGTCAGCCGCTCCCCCAGCCAGGCTGTTGCCTGGCTGCTATCAGCCGCAAAGCGCCATGTCGGCGGTTACCCACACATGTGCCTGGCGTTGGCAGACGACGCCTACGCACCACGTGGCAGCCGCGTTGGCCGCGCAATCGACCAGTGGTACCGGGCGAAACGCGCCGGATACGGACACCCCGGCGACTACAACATTCCCATCGGCGCCCAAGTGTTCTTCTGGACCGGGAACCCAGCGCGCCACATCGCGACATACGTCGGTGGCGGGTACGCCGTCAACCAGGACGCCAACGGCGTCGTGGTCCTTGTGCCCGTCGCAGAGGCCGCTAAAGGCGGGGACTACCTCGGGTGGGCCGAGCCCTACTACTCGTGACCGCCACAAACCCACCACGAAAGGACACCATGACCACCACGGCTCCCCCTTCCTATCTGCGACTACCCGACCGCGACCCACACTCGGTACTGGGATGGGTGCTTGCCCGACCCACCCGCCGACGTGTAGTGGCCGCGCTCGCAGCTGACCCAGAAGGAGGCGCCACCCTCGTGGAACTTGGAGGCAAAGCGTCGATGCCGGTGGGGACCATCAACGACATTATTGGTGTCCTACTTGCCCTGGGTCTCGTCGTTGCGCACCGCCCGCACGGCGCGGTGGCAAGTGGAAAAGCAATCCGCTACAACCTGAATCACGCCAGCGTCGGGGATCTCACCAACGCCACCGGAAGCGACATCACCACGCTCGACATGCGCACACCACAACAGCTAGCAACCCGCTAGCTAGCGCACCAGCACGCCAGCGGCACCCTCTTAGGCGATCGTGAGTTCCACGAGGGTGCCGCCGCCGACCTTGTCCCGCAAGACCAGACCGGCACCGATGCGTTCGGCCCGCTCCCGCATGATTGACAACCCGAACGAGTCGGGGCGAATGTCGGCCACCCTGCCGCTGCCATCATCGGCCACCCTCAGTAACAGTCCTGGTGGCTGGACTCGAACGTCCACCCATACGTTTCGCGCGCCGGAGTGTTTCCGCACGTTGGCGATCGCTTCCTGCGCGATCCGGAACGCCTCAACCTCGACATCGGGATTCAGTCGCTGCCCGCTACCGCTCTTCGTCATGTGCA
>JAUPKO010000751.1 GCA_030837395.1 Actinomycetota bacterium
CAGAGGATGATCCTAATGGCCCGCCCCAGGCCATGCATTGGCCACCAGAAGCCCTGCCCGACAAGGGCACTCACTACCAACATCACCGGCCGTTGCGCCCGATGTCGGGGCGAGTATCACCGGACCCGAGACCAGGGCCGGGGATCGTCGGCCCAGAGGGGCTACGGTGCGGCCCACCGGAAGCTTCGCAGCCAGTACGAGCCGGCCGTTCGGGCGGGCATGGTGACCTGCTGGCGATGCGAGCAGCCCATCACCCCTGATCAGTCCTGGGATCTCGGCCATGACGACCACGACCGATCGAGGTACCGCGGCCCCGAGCACGCCAGATGCAACCGCCAGACCGCAGGCCGGGGGGGCGGTTCGCCATCGTGAACGCCGGAGGCCCAAAGTCCCCGCGGTCAGGCTTGCGCGCATCGCGCCGAAATTAGACCGATTTTTTGGAAGTGGGGAATATGCCACCTGGGCGGCCCCGAAAGCCGGTTGAGCAGAAGCGGCTTGTCGGTCGTTCATCGACGACCGATGTCAGCGGACACAAGTTGCCTGAGCCTGTTGTGACTCTGGCCGCCGCCGCGGCGATACCGCCGGCGCCCAGCTCACTCGGAGATGCGGGTCGCAGGGTTTGGGACCGGTTGTGGACTGCCGGTCAGGCGTGGCTGTCGCTGTCGACGGACGCGGATGTGTTGACGCGGTTGTGCGAGGCACATGACGAGCGGGACGCGATCCGGGACCAGATCGCCCAGGACGGGCTCATGGTGTTGGGGTCGATGGGCCAGTCACGTCCGCATCCGCTGTTGTCGCATGTGCGTGCGCTCGAGGCGCAGATGACGCGCTGGGAGATTGAGTGCGGCTTCACCCCGGCCGCTCGGTCGAAGCTGGGGTACGCCGAGGTGAAGCGGGTCAGCAAGATCGACGAGCTGATGGCGCGGCGCCGCAAGGGATCGTGACCAGGGTTGCTGGTTGGCCGCCACGATGGCTGACGCCGACGCCCGCGGCGGCGCTGCGACGTTCCAGCGGCCCCGAGACGTCGGACTTCATCGACACGTTCTGCCGTGTCACGAAGGACTCCATCGGTGGCCGGTCGGGCGACCTGGTGTCGCTGCGAGGTTGGCAGCGCCAGCTCATCCGGCACGTGTTCGCTGTGCGGCCGGATGGTCGCCTGCGCCATCGGCAGGCACTGATCGGTGTCGCACGCAAGAACGGCAAGGCCCTCGATGTCGCCACGCCCATCCTCACTGGCGATGGTTGGCGCAAGATGGGCGATCTCCGGCCCGGGGATGCCGTCCACACCACGGATGGATCATTGGCCAGGGTTGCGGCCGTCTCCCCTGTGTGGACGGACACGGATTGTTACGCGGTGCGGTTCGCGGACGGCGCTGAACTGGTCGCCAGCGCCGAGCATCTCTGGACGGTCAACGATCGGCTGCGGGCTACGGCGCGGACGGTGACCACGCGCGAACTGGCCGCCACGCTCACCTGGGGCACGCGTGGCGATCGTCGCTACACGGTGGACGTTCCGAAAGCCCTGGAGCGCGCTGATGCCGACCTTCCCGTCGACCCGTATGTGCTGGGACTGTGGCTCGGCGATGGGGCCACCGCCGCCGGCCGCATCACCAGTGCGGACCCTGCGGTGTTCTCGGCGATAGAGTCCGCCGGCTATTCGTTCGGCGCGAGCTACAGCGCGGGGAAGGCGCAGACCAGGCAGGTATATGGGTTGCAGGTGCAGCTCAGGGAACTCGGTGTGCTCGGCAACAAGCACATCCCCGATCCGTATCTGACGGCGTCGATGTCGCAGCGGATGGATCTTCTGCGCGGACTGATGGACACCGACGGGGCTGTGACGATCGGGCCGAACACGCCTCGCGTGGAGTTCTGCAACACCAGCCGACAGCTCGCCGACGGGGTTCTGTCCCTGGCCAGGTCGCTCGGATGGAAAGCGTCACTCAAGGAGTCGCGGGCAAAGCTCTACGGCCGCGACTGTGGACCCAGGTACCGCGTCTGCTGGACGGCGCACCGCGGCAGGTCGCCTTTCGGGCTTGCCCGCAAGACCGAACTACTCCACGATGAGCCGCAGCGGCCGACCCGCGCTCGAACCAACGCCGTTGTCGATGTCGAGCCCGTTCCGACTGTCGACACCGTGTGCATCGAGGTGGAGCACCCGTCTGGCGTGTTCCTGGCCGGCGAGGCCCTGACGCCGACGCACAACAGCGCCCTCGGCGCGGGGATCGCGTTGGATCACTTGTTGTTCGCCTCGCCGGGGTCCGAGGTGTACTCATGCGCCGGGGATCGTGAGCAGGCGCGGATCGTGTTCGGCACCGCGAAGCGGATGGTCGAGCTGGACCCGGAGCTGAGCGAGCGACTGAAGTTGTACCGGGATGCGATCGAGCACACCGAGGCCGGGTCGGTCTACAAGGTTCTGTCGGCCGAGGCGTACAGCAAGGAGGGACTGAACCCGACGCTCGTCTTGTTCGACGAGGTTCACGTTCAGCCGAACCGCGAGTTGTGGGATGTCATGGCGCAGGCCATGGGCGCCCGCATCGAGCCGCTGATGATCGGGATCACCACCGCCGGTGTCCGGTTCGACGGCTCGGGCCAGGACTCGTTGTGCTACAGCATGTATCAATACGGCAAGCGGGTCGCGTCCGGCGAGGTTGACGATCCGTCGTTCCTCTTCGCCTGGTGGGAACCGAAGAACCCGGATGCCGATCACCGCGATCCGAAGACGTGGCGCGAAGCCAGTCCGGGCCTCGGCGACATCGTCTCCGAAGAGGACTACGCGGCGATGGTGCTGAAGACGCCGGAATCCGAGTTTCGGACGAAGCGCTGCAATCAGTTCGTGGCGTCGTCATCGTCGTGGCTCCCGGTTGGCGCGTGGGATTCCTGCGAGTCGGACGCCGACATTCCCGACGGCACCGAGGTGTGCCTGGGGTTCGACGGGTCGTTCAACAACGACTCAACCGCCCTGGTTGTGGCGACATGCGAAGAGAAGCCGCACGTCGGGGTTGTTGAGTGTTGGGAGCGGCCCGCGGAGGCCGCCCAGGACTGGGCCGTCCCAATCGTCGATGTCGAGGATGCGATCCGGGCGGCGTGTAAGCGGTGGACGGTTCGCGAGATTGTGTGCGACCCGTACCGGTGGGCACGGACCTATCAGGTGCTGGAGGACGAAGGCCTGCCGATTGTGGAGTATCCGCAGTCGCCGTCGCGGATGACGCCTGCGACGCAGCGGTTCTACGAGGCTGTGATGAACAAGGGGTTGACCCAGTCGGGGGATCAGCGCCTGGCCCGGCATATCGGTAACGCTGTCCTGAAACAGGATTCGCGGGGCACGCGAATCATGAAGGAAGCCAGGAACAGCGCCCGCAAGATCGACCTCGCCGTGGCGGCCGTCATGGCGTTTGACAGGGCCGCAACGCCGGCTGAGACCGTTGACGTTTGGGGATTCCTATCGTGACAGCAGCGCAGATGGTGTTCGCCGCGGCCGCCGCTCTGGTAGTGGTGTCGATCGCTTTGGTGGGCATCGGCGTTGGCCTGGTGGCCGGTGCCGGTTATGCGCTTATTGCTACGGGTGGGCTACTCGGCGTTTCTGCTGTGGGTGCTGGAGTGTTACTACTGCGAGAGCCTGACGGGCGCGGGGCATGAGCCTGCTGGAC
This sequence comes from Actinomycetota bacterium, assembly GCA_030837395.1. Lineage (GTDB taxonomy): Bacteria > Actinomycetota > Actinomycetes > S36-B12 > UBA10799 > JACJWR01. Next base: position 3,648 of record JAUPKO010000751.1, read on the forward strand.
AGGCTCACCGGCGGCCAGTCGGAACGCATGACCATCAGCGAGTACGCAAAGCTGGCCAACACGTTCACATTCGGCGGGATCGGATACAGCCACGGCGGCCTGACGACCGGAGTGCAGCAGACCCTGGCGGGGCGTACGACGGAGATCGCACCCAACAATTTCGCGGGACTGGCGACTCACGCGTTCGCTGCGAACGGCGTGGTGTTCGCCTGCATGCTGGTACGCCAGCTGGTGTTCTCGTCGGTGCGGTTCCGTTGGCAGCGGCTGCGCGACGGGAAGCCGTCGGACATGTTCGGGTCGCGCGACCTGGAAATCCTGGAGCGGCCGTGGATCGGCGGCACCACTCAGGACATGTTGTCGCGGATGATTCAGGACGCCGACCTGGCGGGCAACTCGTACTGGACGATCATCGACGGCGAGTTCGTCCGGATGCGGCCAGACTGGGTCGACGTGGTCGTCGAGGAGCGGCTGCACCCCAATGGCGGCCGGATCGGGTGGCGCAAGATCGGCTACCTGTACTGGGATGGCGGCCGAGGCACTGAAGGCAACACGGTGGCGTTGCGGGCGGCCGAGGTAGCGCACTTCGCCCCGATTCCCGACCCGCTGGCCGGTTATCGGGGGATGTCCTGGCTGACCCCGGTCCTGCGGGAGATCCAGGCCGATCAGGCGATGACGCGCCACCAGCGGGCGTTCTTCGACAACGGCGCCACCGTGAACATGGTGATCAAGCACAAGGAAGGCGCGAACCAGGCTGCGGTGGAGCGGTGGGTTGAACAGTTCGAGGAGAAGTTCACCGGCCCGTCCAACGCCTACAAGACGTTGCAGATCTACCCCGGGGCTGACGTCACGATGGTCGGCTCGAATCTGAAGGACATCGACTTCAAGAACGTCCGCGGCGGCGGGGAGACCCGTATCGCTGCCGCGGCCGGGGTTCCCCCGGTGATCGTCGGCCTGTCCGAGGGCCTGGCGGCGGCCACCTATTCCAACTACGGGCAGGCTCGTCGCCGTCTCGCGGATGGCACCGCGCATCCGCTGTGGCAGAACCTGGCCAGCTCCCTGGAGCATGTGATCAGCAAGCCCGCCGGCGCCGGGACTGAGATCCGGCTTTGGTATGACGCCGACAATGTGCCGTTCCTGCGGGAGGACGAGCGCGACGCCGCCGAGATCGCCAAGACCCGCGCCGAAACGATCAGCACCCTGATCACCGCCGGCTACGAACCGGACTCCGTAGTGGTCGCCGTGGGCGCAGGCGATCTGCGGCTGCTGCGGCATACCGGACTGACCAGTGTGCAGCTTCTACCGCCGGGCCAGGCGGCCAATCCGAGCGATGGAGGTACGGCCCAATGACGAGAACGCTTGTGGGCGCTGCCGACCCGCCTGAACGTAGCGAGAAGCGAACCGAGCGGCCACCACTGAACGGTGTGCGCGAGGCGCCGTTCACGCTGCGCTCCGACGATGGCGAAGAAAGTGACGGCCTGACCCTCGACGGGTACGGGGCGGTGTTCAACAGGCTCACGGCGATCGACTCATGGGAGGGCCGGTTCCGTGAGCAGATCGCGCCGGGTGCGATGAAGCGGTCATTCCGCGAAACTCCTCCGATCGTGCAGTTCGACCACGGCCGCTCCAGTCCCATCGGGTCGATTCCGATCGCGAAGGTGGAACGCATCGCCGAGGAGTCCGACCCCGTGCTGGCGCCAGAGGGTGGCGCGCACATCGTGGCCAGGTTGTTCGACAACTGGCTGGTGCAGCCGGTCAGGGATGCCATTGCGGCTGGGGCGATCTCAGGAATCTCATTCCGGTTCAGCGTGGTCCGTGAGGCGTGGGCATACGCCGACGGGAGTCCGATCCGCAGTGAGGACGCGCTGCGCGAGGAGTTGCGGCGCACCGCCATCGAAGGCGTTCCCGACGACGAGCTGCCAATTCGCACCCTCAAGGAGTTGCGGGTGCCCGAGATGGGTCCGGTCGTGTGGCCGGCCTACGCAGAGACTTCGGTCGGCATACGGTCCCAGGTCATCGACCTGGGTCGTTTGGATGACCCTGAGCAGCGCAAGCTGCTCGCCCGCGCCGTGTTCATCGTGGACACGGCGCAATCCGAGGAAACCGACGCGCAGCAAGACACCGCCCCCGTGGCCGCAGTCAAGCACCCGCCGGCATCCGACGACGCGCAGCGATCCACCAGCGGCCCGGTAGGGCCGTCCGTAGGTGAGCACCCGTCGACACCGCGCCGCCTCAGCAGTCATCAGCTTCGACTGATGAATCAGCGCGACCGATTACTGCACCTTCGAACAATAGGAGAACGATCGCGATGAGCGATGTAACCATCGAGGGTCCGACCCTCACCTACAGCCAGGCCCGCAACCGCGCCGACGAGGTCCATGCCCGCATGGAACAGATCGCGGAACTGGACAACCCCACCGACGAGGAGAATGTCGAGTTCCGTTCTCTCG
>JAUPKO010000752.1 GCA_030837395.1 Actinomycetota bacterium
ACAACGCTGCTGGCCGCCGCGGCACTCGCCGCCGCTCCGCTGACCATCGCACCGATCATCAACGCGGCCACGGCGTCGGCGGATGTCTGCGCAAGCGCCGGGGGCCGGCACTTCTCCGCAGGCGGCTGCACCAACATCGCCGGCGACGTCGCCGTGGGTGCGGCGATCGCGGCCCAGCATGTCCCGTACGTGCCCGGCGAGATCCCCTGCTACACCGTCGAAGGCGTTCCGTACTTCACCCCGCCCGGCCAACCCTGCTGACCAGCGGCGACTGCACACACCGCGGCGCCACACCAGCTAACCTGCACCCGAGCGGCCCCGCGAGCGGACCCGCGGTGCCAACTGACAATCAGAGGAGAACGAATGAGGTTCGGCAAGGCCATGGCGATTGGTATCGCCGCGGCGGTGGTCGCAGCGATCGCGGGCTGTGGCGGCAAATCCGAAGCGCCCACGGGCAGCTCGGCGGTGACGCCGCAGGAGATGCGCACGATCGCCAAAGAGGCATACGTGTACGGCTTCCCGATGGTGGACATGTACCGCATCGAGAACGCCTACGCGGTCAGCAAGGACAGCGGCCAGTACCTGGGCGACTGGAACCAGATCCACAGCATCGCCCGCGTTTTCACCCCGGCCGACACCACGGTGCAGACACCCAACTCCGATACGCCGTACTCGTTCCTGGCAACCGACCTGCGGACCGAGCCGCTGGTGCTGACGGTGCCGCCGATCGAGCAGGGCCGGTACTTCTCGCTGCAGTTCATCGACAGCTACACCTACGTCTACGACCTAATCGGCAGCCGCACGACCGGCAATGGTGGTGGCACCTACCTGCTGGCCGGCCCCGGCTGGCAGGGCGAGAAACCCGCCGGCGTCGACAAGGTGATCCGCACCGACACTGACTTCGGGCTGGTCCTGTACCGCACGCAGCTGTTCAACCCGGCCGACCTCGACAACGTCAAGAAGATCCAGGCCCAGTACAAGGTCGAGCCGCTCTCGACGTTCCAGAAGGCGCCGGCCCCAGCCCCTGCGCCCGCGGTCGACTTCATCACGCCGCTGACACCGGACGAGGAGAAGACGTCGCTGGACTTCTTCAAGGTCCTGGGCTTCACGCTGAAATACGCACCGGTGAAGCCGGAGGAGAAGGAGCTGCGGGATCGGTTCGCCAAGATCGGGATCGGACCCGACGGGGATTTCGATCTCGCCACGCTCAGCGACGAGCAGCGCAATGCCATCGAGGGCGGCATGGCTGATGCGTGGGCCGAGCTGCACACCTTCCAGACCGAGCAGATGCAGACCGGCAAGGTGACCTCCGGTCAGTTGTTCGGGTCCGCCGAGCAGTTGGGCGGCAACTACCTGTACCGGTTCGCCGGAGCGGTGATGGGCATCCTGGGACTGCCGGGCGCCGAAGCCATGTATATCCCGCTGACCAACGACTCGGCCGGCGCCAAACTCAACGGCGCGAACACCTACACGCTGACCTTCCCCGCTGGGCAGCTCCCGCCGGTGAAGGCGTTCTGGTCGGTCACCATGTACAAACTGCCGGAGATCCTGCTGGTCGAGAACCCGATCAACAGGTACCTGATCAACTCGCCGATGCTGCCGGACCTGGTGCGCAACCCCGACGGCGGGATCACCCTCTACCTGCAGCACACCTCGCCGGGACCGGAGAAGGAATCCAACTGGCTGCCCACCCCGGCCGGCGACTTCGAGATGATCCTGCGGACCTACTGGCCCGAGCAGGCGATCAGCGACGGCAGCTGGACGCCACCGAAGGTATCGAAGAGCTAACCGACCGAAACCCACAGTGGCCCGGCCGGATTCGGGCGAGCCGGGAGTGGGAGGCGGCCAGATCGTGAAGGATAGAGACGCGCCGGAGAACACCGACGCGTGGAACACGGCCCGCCGGGGCCGCGGAGAGGACACCAGCAAATGACAACGGGCCCACAGGTTTCCAGAACCCATCTGCCGATTCCGAGCGCGCCGCGAACGGGACTGGTCACCTACGACGCGAAGGATCCGGACACCCCGCATCCGCTGATCCGCGACATCCGGCCCCCGGAGGGCGCCCCGAACATCCTGGTGGTCCTGCTCGACGATGTCGGGTTCGGTGCGGCCAGCGCGTTCGGCGGGCCGTGCGCCACCCCGACCGCCGAACGGCTCGCGGCCGGCGGTCTGAAGTACAACCGGTTCCACACCACCGCCTTGTGTTCACCCACGCGGCAGGCCCTGCTGACCGGGCGTAACCATCACTCGGCGGGGATGGGTGGGATCACCGAGATCGCCACCGGCCAGCCCGGCTACAACTCGGTGCTGCCCAACACCATGTCGCCGATCGCGCGGACCCTCAAGCTCAACGGGTACAACACCGCGCAGTTCGGCAAATGCCATGAAGTGCCGGTGTGGCAGACCAGCCAGGTGGGGCCGTTCGACGCCTGGCCCAGCGCCGGTGGGGGTTTCGAGCACTTCTACGGCTTCATCGGCGGCGAAGCCAACCAGTGGTACCCCTCGCTGTACGAGGGGACCACCCCGATCGAGGTGGACCGCACCCCCGAGCAGGGCTACCACCTCACCGAGGACCTGGCGGACAAGGCGATCGCCTGGATCGGTCAGCAGAAGGCCCTCGCACCGGACAAGCCGTTCTTCACCTACTTCGCGCCAGGCGCCACCCACGCCCCGCACCACGCACCCAAGGACTGGATCGACAAGTACCGCGGCAAGTTCGACGCCGGCTGGGATGCATTGCGGGAGCAGACCTTCGCCCGGCAGAAGGAACTCGGGGTGATCCCGCAGGACGCCGAGCTGACGCCGCGGCCCGAGCAGATCCCGGCCTGGGACGACATGCCCGAGGAGCTCAAGCCCGTGCTGCGCCGGCAGATGGAGGTCTACGCAGGGTTCCTCGAGCACACCGACCACCACGTCGGCCGGGTCATCGACGCGCTGGACAAGCTCGGAATACTCGACGACACCTTGGTCTACTACATCGTCGGGGACAACGGCGCCTCCGCCGAGGGCACCTTCAACGGCACGTTCAACGAGATGCTGAACTTCAACGGGATGGCCGCGC
>JAUPKO010000753.1 GCA_030837395.1 Actinomycetota bacterium
GCAGCGAGCAGACCAGTCCCGGGCGCAACGGGACGGCGTTTGCCTTTACCCCAGGACTGCATCGCGGTGGCATCCATCGCCATCGCCGCCGGCTTGGCCATACCCGGTGGATGTGAGACGCCCAGGATGTGATTGACGATGCTGTCCAGCTTCTCGGTCCGTTCGATGCGCTCCACCTCGGACAGCCCCGGTGCCAGGCTGGGGTTGGTCGCCAACATGTTCTCGAAGGCGTCCAGCAGGTAGCGGACCTGGCGCACGCTGATCGTCTGCGACGTTCCATCCGTGGCGGTGAACAGCACACCCAACTTCTTGCGATACTTCTCGTCCAGGTCCACGGTCAAGACGCGGTGCACGTTCGTCAACGCGAGATCCTTGTAATGTGCCGCGCACACGATGAGCGCGGCCACGAACACGTCGGCCTGCAACTGGCGTGGACGTCCACCGTGACCGGTCGGACGCAGCAACGCCTCCAACTCGGTATGCACACCGGAACGGCGCACCGCTTTCATTACTCGTTTGAATACGAGTACCGAGATCATGACCGCTCACCGCCCTCGACAACGTCACCAGCGGCGGGAGTCCCGACAGAGGCAGCACCTGCGAGGATCTCGGAGTCGGCAGCGCCACCGTCGCCGCCGCCGTCGTCGAGGGCGGCCAGCACCCGGTCGATGTCGGCCTTCACCGGCGGCGGGCAGTAGGCCAGCAGGTCGGCCAACGTTCGTGCCGAGCGCAGACCGGCGGCGTTGAGCAGCACCGCCAACGGCACTCGGGCGCACATCGCCGCGACCAGCCAGGTGGCGCGCAGCCGCGCAGCGGAAATCTCCACCCCCCGACCGGTCGCGGTCACCGACGATCCAGTGACCGCGCAGACGACGTTGTGGCGGGACTCGACCAGCCCGAACAGCGGCGCCGAAGGCGACCGGCCCTGCTCGACATGCAACGCCACAGCCTCATCCAGCAAAGCGACGTAGGCCTGCCGCATCACCACCGTGCGTGGCCGCGGCCCCCGCACCGTCACGACCGTGACGGTCGCGCCGTCGCCCAAGTCGACGCGGGACACATCATCAGGGGCGACTCGGCGCTGGTCGCGGGCATCCAAACCGGCACCCAACCCCAACGCGACCACCGCCGACAATGCCCGCCGCCGCGCAACAGTGGGCTGGTTACGGGACAGGCGCACCATCGCCGCGCACTGAGCCGGGGCATACGGTGGCTGCACCGGTTGATGCCCGATCCGTTCCGGGGTCGGCGTGCCCGACACGTTGCGCACCACCCGGCGCAGCACCGTGCGCACCGACGACCGAGTCTGCACCGACGTTGTCGACAGCGGCCCCGCCAGATACGCCTCCACCAATCCTTCGGTACACAACGACTGCACTGTCAATCCGTCGGCTTCACAATCAGCGCTGTCGATGCCGGCGGCGACCCAGGCGACGTATCGGGATACCCAGCCGCCGTGGGAGGACACCCACTTGGGCGACGCCGGACGGTACGCGGTCAACGCTTCCCGCGTCACCGACTCAATCCGCGCCCACACCGCAGGGTCGGTCTTCAACGGGTAGAACGCGGCGATCGCGGCCGCCACCGGCGCTTCCAACGGCGCCACCTGTGGGCGCGGCGATTGCTCGGTTGCGGCTGTCATCGCCGCTTTCGCCGCGGCAAGACGAGCCGACCGCGACATCGGCTTCTGCTTCCGCTTCGGCTTCGGCGTGGCTGCTCGGGATGTTGGGGTGCCCATCTGTGTCACCGCCTCCGGATCCACATCGCCGGCCGCGGCCAACGCGGCCGCTGCTCGCCTGACACCGTTCACAGTGCCGGTGGCACCCCCTTTTGCGCACTGCCCATCAGTCAGTACCGACAAGGAACCGCCGGCGCGCAGTTGGCTGCCGAGTCCGGTCCACACCCCGGCATCGAAGCGGTACCCGCGGGTCGTCATCGCCGCCGTCACCGCCGGGAACGGACCCCACCATGCGGCACGAACCCACCCCGGAACAGCCCGGGCCGACATGGCCGTTCGTCGTGGACGACGAGTAGAAGCAGACACCGAGCCGACAGCGCGGCCGATACGACGCAGATCGGTGCGATACCCGGCACAGGCATGCGCAGATAGTCCCGACATGCGCGCCGACACCACCAGAGCATCAATGCGCTGAGCCGTCAACAACACCGTCAAGTCCGGCGTCGATGTCTGGTCCCATCCCGACACGGCCAGGAAGCGGCACAACCGCGACGCCAACTGCTTCGCCCGCGTCACCGAAAGTGGACCAGACAGCTGTACTGCCTGGGCCACGACCGGACGGGCGTAGGACCAGGCAGGTGCGGATAGAGACTCCGGGGTGAACCCATCCGGAAGCCGTACAGAGGCTGATTCTGCTGCGTTAGTTGTCTTCACGAACAGGCACGGTCAGGTCCGCAACCGGAACTGCCAATGCCACGCATAAGGCGACCTGGCGCTCATGCCACAGCTCCAAAATCAGAGCAGGCATGCCCCGACCGCGTCGGTTTCCTGCTGCCCGATGCAGCTGCGCGACCCCGTGTCAGTCAGTCGTTGCTGCAGACCGCCGCGACCACCTGAGACTGCCAGTCGCCTTCCCTGAGCGATGACCTCCCTTCATGTCCGCAGGCCACCAGCCAACCGGTCCGGAATCAGGAAGGGTCGAATTCAGCGGCTCGTCGGTGGCACGTGTCATTATCACGGTGGAGGGCGCAGGAGTAGGCAAGGTTGCGGCGGTCACGGCAGACAGGGGGCGGCAGGTGAGGCCAGACTCATGGTGGTCGCCGCCCTGGCAGCCAGGCGGACCCGACGATCCCGACCGAGACGTGGGCATGCCGCCACCGTCGGCCCGTGGCAGGAGCACCACCCAGCCGGCGGCGCCCGCCACCCACGCTGACGAAGGACAGACGCGCTCGGTGGAGCGGGTGCGGGACCTGGCAGAAGTGTTCACCCACCGACGCGAGGTCGACGCCATGCTCGATCTGATCCCCGACTCCTTCGACC
>JAUPKO010000754.1 GCA_030837395.1 Actinomycetota bacterium
GATCGGACCGCGGCCCCACCCACTGGACGACGTCGAGCGGTACGACGACGTCGCCACCCGACGGCTCTTGGCCAAGCCAGGCATGACGGGCCTGTGGCAAGTGTCGGGACGCTCCGATCTGGACTGGGAACAGTCGGTCATGCTCGACCTGTACTACGTGGAGAACTGGTCGCTGCCGCTCGATTCGATCATCGTGCTGCGGACCCTGAAGGCGGTCATCACCGGCCGCGGCGCCTACTGACGTCCAATCAGCGTTCGGTTGCGGTTCCGTAACGGCGCGTGCGCCCCTAGAGTCAATAGGTGTCGCAGTCAGGGTCGATCCGCACCGGGGCGCTGCCTGACCCTGCCGTGCCGAGGAACCTCGACCGCGGGCCCCTGGGTTTTCGGGTCGCGACGTGGGTGGTTGCCGGGACGGTGATCCTCGCCTCGGTGGGACGGGTCGTGCTGCAGGTACTCGACCTCGGATATGCCCAGCGCGTGTGGACTCCGGCCTTGGCCGCAGTCCTGGCCATCGCCCTGGCGCTGCGTGCCTGGCCCATCGGTGTCGTCTGGGCCCGTCGCACTGCGTCGGCCCTCGCGCTGCTCACCATGGCTCTGTGCCTGCTGTTCCTGCTCGGTCACTGGACCGGCTACCAGAGTCCGGCCTTGGCCGGGGTGTACCCGGTCGGCGCCGCCGACGTGAGCACGTTGCCCTACGAGGGTCGCCCTGCGCCGCTCACCTTGCTGCTCACCATCACCGTGGCGCTGGCGATCCTACTGCTGGACATCGACTCCCGACCCGCGGTCATGGTGTCGGCGTGGCAGATCGTTGTCATGGGCTCCGCCGCAGCATGGTTGCTGATGGAATTGGCGTTCCCCACGGCCTTCCGGGTGGAGGAATTCTTCCAAACGACTGCCGGGGCCACCGCGTCGTCATCGCTGCTGCTGGTAGGGCTCACGCTAGCTGCCGCATTGGTCCGTCCCTATCGATTACCGCTCGGGCCGCTGCTGACCACCCGGATGTGGCCCCTGCTGGTGATCGGTGCCACCATGCTGCTCTTCGGCACGGTGGTCTCCCAGGTGGGCTACGGCCTCGCTTTGGACGCGGGTGGAGACGTCCGGACGGCCAGCGGCGTCGCGTTCGTGATCCAAGGCGGCGCCGTCATTGGGCTGGTGGTGCTCACCGTGTGGTACGCCCAGCTGCAGCAGCGTCGGTGGGCCGAGCAGGCACGCCGCAGCGCCTCGGTGGAGGCGTTCGCCAGCGTCGTCTACAGCTCAGCGGTGGCAATGGCCGTCTTGGACCACGACGGCAACATCCGCGACGTCAACACAGCCTATGAGCAGCTCCTGGGCCGAACGGCCGTGGAGGTGATCGGGCGACACCGCGATGAGTTTCTCGCCCCCACCCCTGGCAACCCTGTGGGCGGCACAGCCGAAGTGCCCCGAGGCTGGTCCGACGTGCCGGTCAACGCCGGCACCCGCCACGAACGCGTGGAGTTTCGCCATGCCGATGGCCGGACGATCTGGGTCGACAGCACTGTGGCGATCGCCCGCGACCCGCTGCGTCATGGCGAGGACCTCTTGCTGGAGCAACTCGTCGATGTGACGGCAGCGATGGCGGTCGAGCAGGAGCTCGCCTTCCGCTCCAGCCACGATGCCCTCACCGGGCTTTTCACCCGGCAGGAGATAACCGACTACCTCGATCGAAAGCTGGCGGCACAGAACGGACCGGTGCTGGTGGCGATCATCGGCCTGGACAGGTTTCGGCTGGTCAACGAGGCCTACGGACACGTCGTGGGCGACCACGTGCTGGTGGAGATCGCCCGCCGTCTGGAGGCTGCAGTTGCCCCGCACGGTGCCGTGGGTCGAGTGGCCGGTGACGAATTCGCGGTCATCCAACCGCTGACCGGAGGCGATGCCGCCGCCGCCGTCCGGCGGACGGCCGAGTGGTTGATGGCCACCGCCGAGCAGGACCTGACCGTGACGGGAGTGGTCGTACGAACAACCGCGAGCATCGGGGTGCAACTCGGCGTGCGGGGTGCCAGCGGAGTTGACCTGCTCAGCAACGCCTCGGCCGCGCTGACCCAAGCCAAACGCGACGGGGGTCGACGTTGGCAATCCTTCGACCGCACCTCCGACGGCCACGCCCGTGAACGGCTGCTCCTGCTCACCGCCCTGCGCGTCGGCATGGCGGAGGGCTCGGAGGACGAGTTCCAGACCTGGTTCCAGCCGATCGTCTCGCTGGCGAGCATGGAGACCGTTGGTTACGAGGCGCTGATCCGCTGGAACTCCCCCGAGCGGGGTATCGTGCCGGCCGGGCTGTGGATCGAAGCCGCCGAGACTGACCTCTCGCTCATCCACCGAATAGGCCTGATCACCGCCAGGCAATCGGCGGCATTCGCCCGCACGTTACCTGCTGGCCAGCGGGTGTCGATCAATGTCTCTGGGGCCCACCTGTCCTCGCGTGACTTCCCGGAGTTCGCCGAACTGGTGCTGCAGGCGCACCGCAGCGACCCGGGGCGCTTCGTGCTGGAACTAACGGAGACCACCCTCGCGAGTGTGCATGGCCCGAGTCGCAGCCGGCTGCACCAGCTGGTCGATGCCGGCGTGGGACTGTGGGGGGACGACTTCGGTACGGGCTACTCCTCAGTGGCACACCTGCGTGACCTGCCGCTGACCGGCCTCAAACTTGACAAGTCCTTCACGGCCAGTCTCACGGACCCGGCCTCGACGACGTATCGAATCGCCGACGGGCTGGCCGGGCTGGCCCACGGCCTCGGTCTGGAGACCGTCGCCGAGGGGGTCGAGACGCCGCAGCAGGCGCAACGAGTGGCGGCCGCCGGGTGGGAGTTCGGCCAGGGCTGGCTGTTCGGCCGGCCCA
>JAUPKO010000755.1 GCA_030837395.1 Actinomycetota bacterium
CCGCACGGCCTGGCGACCCAGGTGTCAACGAAGCGATGACACAGGTTGTCAGCGAAGACGCGAGACCGGTCGTAAACAAAGCGTCGGCACAGGTTGTAAACGAAGTTCTGGCACAGGATGTAAACGAACTCGGGAGATCACACATCCGGCGAGAGGGTACTGATCTTCCGCGCTGCTGGTACTGGCGCCCTGTTGGTGGACGCTGGCCCCGTAGCAGCCGTAGGTGGCGATGTCCCTGTGGTTCTCCGACGTGCCAGCAGGCAGCGCACGGAGCAGGCGGCCGCTCGTGCGCGCACGGCGGTTCAGTCCCGGTCCCGGCGAGGACCCCTGATCTCCTTCGCCTCGGTGGCTCGGGGGGCTGACGTGTCGACGACTTCCTCGGCGGCGACGGGGGGCAGTAGGGGTTCGGGGCGCGGTTGGACGAGGACGTTCTGGGTGAGTCGTCCGACCGGTCCGGTGCTGGTGTGGATGACGGCGCTGGACATGGCGATGCCGTCGTGCCCGATGGAGGTCTCGGCCTGCAGGCCGATCCAGGGTCCGGTGGGTGGGTCGAACAGGCACACGGTCAGGTCGGTGTTGAGAAAGGTCCACTGTCGGGCGTCGAGTCGGGCGCCGACGCCGTTGGCGATGTCCGCGATGGCGATGACGCGTTGCAGGTCGGTTGGCTCCTCACCGTGGACGAGGGGCCGGTTGAACCGCAGCCAGGCGATGGTGGGCAGGCCGGGTTGCCCGGCGGGGATGTCGATGTGCCAGTCCAGGGCGTTGACGAACCCGGTGCGCCAGGCGTCGTCGAGCCCGGAGTCGTCGGGCCGGTCCAGGACCGGCCGGTGCAAAGCGGGGTCGGCGTGGTGGGCGACGTGGCCGGTGGGGCGGGTGGCCAGTTGCCAGGCGGCGGCGGTGGCCACCGACCGCCACTGCCCGTCGGGGTCTTGGGCCTGCATGGCGGCCTGCAGCAGTTCGACCCGGCGCCCGGGCCGTTCGGACCACGACCGCACCCGCACCGGGGACAGCGGGACGACGCCGAGGATCTCCACCGTGACGCGGCTGATCCGGGTGCCGGGCCGCTGGTGGCGTTCGATCGCGCGGGTCAGCAGGCCGCTGACGGGGCCGCCGTGCTGCATGTTCGGACCCCACCCGCTGGCCGTGTGGACCGTCGGCTCGAACACCTCCAGCGTGCCGTCGCGGTCCACGGTGCCCAGGCTGCGGTAGCAGCCCACCCCGGCCGTGTCGACATCGAGGCGGTCGGCGGTGGTCATCGGGACCTGCGCGGTGCGGGAGCGGCCAGCATCCGGTCGAGTTGACGCCCCGTGGCGTCCAGCGGGGCGAGGTCGCGCCCGACGCGGGACATGACCAGGGCACCCTCGATAGCGGCGATGCAGACCCCGGCCAGGTCCTCGGCAGCGGCCTGGGGGTGACCGTCGGCGCGCAGCAGCCCGGTCAGGATCCCCGCCCACGCGGTGAATGCGTCCTGCGCGGCCGCGCGCAGCACCGGGTCGTCATAGGACTCGTACGCCACCGCCGCGACAGGGCAGCCTGCCCGGAACCCGGTGCGCTTCAGCCCCTCGGCGAAGTAGCCGCACATCGCGGCCACCACACCCCGGGCACCGGCCCCGGAGTCCGCCAGGGCCTGCAGCCGGGCGGTGATGTCCGCGGCCGTCGACGTGACAGCGGACAGGATCAACTCCTCCTTGCCGCCGGGGAAGTGGTGCGCCACCGAGCCGCGCGGCGCCCCGGAATGCTCCAGCACCTGCGCGAACGACGTCCCCCGGACCCCGTTCTCCCGCAGCAGCACCGACGCGCTGCGCACCATCCGATCCCGCGTCCCCGCAGCCACCGGCACCTCCTGGAAGCAGCCCTGGTCAGGACACCCGACCAACCCGACTATACTATGCAGCATAGCCTATTACGGTCGGTCCCGAGACCGGCGCCACCCACCCCCTGCCCTGGGAGCCCCAGCGATGCGCGAACTCAACCTCTACGGCCCCGGCGACCTGCGCTGGGTCCAGCGCCCCGACCCGGACCTGCAAGCCCCGACCGACGTGATCGTGCGCCCGATCGTGGTCTCCCGCTGCGACGGCGACGCCCTGCCGATCCACCGGCACGTGTCCCGCGCCATGCAGGCGGGGCTCGTCACCGGCGTCCTGGACCCGGTCGTGGGGCACATCTGCGGATCGGTCCCGTTCGCCGGGCCGTTCGCCATAGGCCACGAATGCATCGCCCAGGTCGTCCAGACCGGCGCCGACGTGACCGACGTCCAGGTCGGGGACCGCGTCGTGGTCCCCTGGTCGGTCTCCTGCGGCACCTGCGCCACCTGCACCCGCGGACTGACGTCGAAGTGCCTGACCACCCGCCGCACCGCCACCGGCGAACGCACCCTGTCCGCCTACGGGTTCGGCCCCGCCAGCGGCCCGTACGGCGGCATGGTCGCCGACCTGCTACGCGTCCCCCACGCCGACCACATGCTCGTCCGACTGCCCGACGGACTCGACCCCCTACGGGTGGCCGCCGCCTCGGACAACCTCTCCGACGCCTGGCGCACCGTCGTCCCCCACCTACCCGCCCGACCCGACGCCCGCGTCCTCGTCGTCGGCGGCGCCGCCCAGTCCATCGGCCTGTACGCCGCGGGACTGGCCGTCGCGCACGGCGCCGCGACCGTGGACTACCTCGACTCCAGCAGTCGCCGCAGGCGCATCGCCGAATCCCTCGGCGCCAGCACCCACCCCCGCAACCGCCGCGACACCAGCCCCGCCCGCGAGTACGACATCGTCATCGAGGCCGCAGGCAACACCAACGGCATCCGCTACGCCATCCGCGCCACCGCCCCCGGCGGCATCTGCACCGCCGTCGGCTACTACACCGCCAAGAACACCGGCGTCCCCCTGATGCACATGTACGCCAACGACGTCACCCTCCACCTCGGCGTCTCACACCCCCGCGCCATCCTCCCCGAACTCCTCGACTGGGTCCACGCCAACAACTTCCCCGCCGAACGCGTCACCACCCTCACCGCCGACTTCGACGACGCCCCCCACGCCTACGCCGAACGCACCACCAAACTCGTCCTCACCCGCGATGCCGCCTGACCAGCCAGCGGCATGCCGCCGACACATCTCCTCACGCGACGCCCAGCCGACCCGTTCGCGGAGCCTGATCGGACGTGGCCGGGTTACCCGGTAGGACCAACTGCGTGACACCGCGGCGAACGCGGACGCGCGCGTCCAGCCACGCGGAAGGGCCTCATGCGCATGTACGCGCGGACGAACACCACCCCGGAGAACGGCGACACCGCGACGAACCGGACAGATCAACCAAGCAGCAGTACCACCCCCCGGAACCGAAGTACCAAGTACGCGGACTACCCGTACCAACAAGGGCTATCCGCCACCAGTCGATAGGAACATAGGAGACCGTTACCACCTCAATGTAGTACTTCTCCTGAGGCTGCCGGTTCTCATGCATCCACTGAAGGGCCTCGCCCACATCGGGACAACTCACCCACCATTCATCCTGGATCGTGGGGTCACCATTGCCAGCGTCCTCCCAGTAGATGACCCGGAAGAGGGGGACAGGCAACGATCGGGGGTCAACCTCAAAGGGACGAAGGATCCTGCGGTTCACCTCGTCCCTGTCTCACGCATGCTGCGATTCCCCTCCTTGGTGTGAGGATGGCCCGCCTATGCTCCAACTGCGAAGTCCCGCCCCGGTCGGCTCAGGCTCGCAACCGTGATCCCATTCGTGACGACACCCAGCCGCCCGCTCGACATCCGCGGACGCGGGGGTTTGTGTCGGCACCCCATCGGGAATCCTGACAGCAGACCGCCTCGCTCCGACACGAGCGGCGGAAGCGCCACGAGATGGGGACCGCGATGAGCCAGCACACCGCTCCCGTGCCTGCGAAGGCCGTCGCCCGTCGGGGTAGGGAGGTCTGATGGAGGAGCCAGATCACAATCCGCCCGCCATCGCCGTATGCCCGACGGCGCTCCAACGTCAGACTGCTTCCTTCCACGTCCGGTACTGGGGATTCGGCACGATCATCGCAACGTCCATTCTGTGGCTCGTGTTGGCGGCTGTGGGAGTCCCGGACGCGGTCTGGGGCTGGGCATTCGGAATCGGTTGCATCGCCTTGATGGGCACGCCCGTCATGGCGGCTGTGCGCACCTGGCGGGCAGGTGAGGCGGCCCACCAGGAGATGGATCGTGGCTACACGACCCTGGAACAGGTCCGGAAGATGCCAGACCAGAGCCACTTCTGGCTGCTCGACAACGACGGCAATGTGATCATCCCACCGGGTCAGGTCTGGTTCTCACCCATCCCTCCCCCCGGCGCACAGGAACCTGGGGGTCCATCGCGGTCAACGCCCCTGCAGGCCGCTCGACCCACGTTGTCCTTTGGCCATGATCACGTTGTTCGGCCCGCCCGACAGGGCCGGATTCACGAGGGGAGTAGGCTCATCTGCGTTGTCCGGACTGGCGCATCCCCGTACGGTGCCATCGATGTTGTCAATTCCGCCTCGCGTCGAGTGCCAGGTACGTGTCATTTCACGAGGGATACCGGGGTCGCCGGGTGACGAGTAGCGTGTCAACCGACAGGGCGGCTGTTCTCAGCCATCGGGCATCACGGCCGTCGACGGAGGGTTTCAGCGCTAATGACCGGCAGCAGCGAATCTTCAGTCCGGGATCACGCAGCGACTTTCCTCTTGCTCCCAGTGGTGACGGCGTAGCCGGCGACAACGCCGAGGCCCAGCACCACCGATAGCGCCCAGTCGAAGGATGTAAGCACGTCGTTCTGGATGACGTAGATCGTGATGAAGGTGCTGAACGGCAGAAGCAGAATCATCGTCGTGATCAGACCCGGGTTGTAGCCTTCGTGCTTGATCTGGAACAGAACCGAGTGCTGTATGCAGTTCACCCCGGCGTTGAACACGACCAGGCCATAGCCGACCCAGGGCGCCACACCCGCCAGTAGGGCACCCGCAATAGCCCATCCCCACACTGTGACTATGTTGACGAAGAAGACGTAACCCTCGCTCAGGGGTGTGTTGTCACCAGGAACGGGGGAGGCGAAGATCGTGTCGTGGTTGAAGAAGGATCTGAACCCGCCGGGAAGGACGTATTCCTCGAACTCGTGCAACATCATGACCGGCAACTGCAGCCACAGCAGCCACGTGTAGGTCGGAATGTCCCAGCCCTGAAACCGGGCGGTGATCAGAACCGTCAGCAGGATCGGGGCGAGCAGAGCGCCGCCGGTCACCTGCCACACCATGTTTGCCCGGGCAAAGAACCCTGAACCCACCACCACTGTTCCGGCGGGATCGCTGGTGGAGGAAACCTTCGATTCGGCCATTTCTGTCTCTTTCCGTTCGTCGGAGGGGCCGGAATATTCGCACGCCGCTTCGCTGACCGAAGGCCCTATTTGGGAGTGAACATGAGCACTCGGTCGTACAGCAGTTCGGACTTTGCCGGGTGTGTTTGGGTCGCTGGTTCCGCGTAGGCGCGAAAGCCCAGGCGCAGCGTGTTCAAGTCGACGGGACGGCCCGAATCCGCGCAGAAGTTTGCCGTCGGCAGCTGCGTCGTGTGTTCGGCAGGAGTGCTCGACCGGGTGAATGTCCAGGCGTAGAACATGTCCGCGTTGGGCTGGTCGTTGATGTAGTCGCGGGCGCTGCCCTGCAGATCCGGGCTTTGCACAGTCGCCAGACCGGCGCCCAGGTGTGCGTCTGCGTAGACGGAGACGCTGGAGTATGTGGCCTTGCCGGTGGCGCGGTGGTGGGCGCCATAAGCGACCAGAAACGCACCCTTCGGCAGGGTGAAGTTGTCGCTCGCGAGATAGGTGGCATCAGTGGTGGCACCGGCCACTCCGTCGTGTTTCGGCAAGTCGGTGACCTTGTTTCCCTGCAGACCGGGATAGGGGTCATCGAACCAGTTCTCGGCACGAATGTCTGTCGATTGGTAACCCGGATACTTGTCGACGATGCGTTGACGCAGTAGCGGCAGCGTCGGATTGAGATCGAGTTCACTTGTCCCGGTTCCGGCCACGCGCTGTTGCGGTACCGGCAGCGGATCGGCGGCCAGCACCGGCCGTACCTGATCGTCCCCGGAGGACTTGGGCCGCACCCGGAGAATCCGCACATTTGTGCGCAGTGCGTCCATGTAGCTGTTGAATTCGTCCCGGTTATCGGGCACCGCCGCCCGCATGGCGAAGATGAATTCATCTGATCCCTTGTCCAGGCCGAGTTTGAATAGGGACGGTGAGATGACTTGGTCATTTGTCATTGACCCGAGGCCCGCAGTGCTCAGCAACTGATGCACACGATCCTGCGTCTGTCGATTACCGGTCGCGACGACGGCAAAGGGTTGGCTGAAAGGTGTCGAGCTGGTCGTCTGGAGCGTCAAGCTGCTGACCGGATCGACAACCGGAATCCACAGAATCGGCGGGCCGATCTCGGCACTGAGAGACCCTCTGAGCATATGGAAATTGAAGCTGAAGTACGCCATCGGCGGCGGAGTCGCTCCGATCACCACGACCGCTTCGTCCGCACGGAGCCGGAACGATCCGTTGCTCGCGACGGAATCCGCCTGCCCCGGCAC
>JAUPKO010000756.1 GCA_030837395.1 Actinomycetota bacterium
GACCCCAGGCGGGCCGCCGTTGACGCAGGCGAGGTCAGGCCTTCATCTTCACGCCCTCAAGATCCTCCATGTCCTCGAGTTGCACGCCCTTGGTCTCCTTCACGAACTTCCACACGTAGAAGATCGAGATGAAGGCGCCGAGGGTATAGAGGCCGTACGCGACTCCCAGACCCATCTTGATCAGAGAGGTGAAGGACTGCGAAACCGCGTAGTTGGCCAGCCAGTTGGCCGCAACCGCAATCGACATGGCGGCCGCACGGATGCGGTTCGGGAACATCTCGCCGAGCAGCACCCAGACGATCGGACCCCAGGTGGCCGCGAAGAACGCGACATAGGTGTTGAGCATGATCACTGCGATCCAGCCACCGGTCGAGCTCAGCAGTGGAGTGTTGATCTCCGACACCCCGGTGCAGCCTGCCGTGCCGCCCTGGTCGATCAACGCCTGGGTGCACTGCGGCGCCGAGACGAAGGTGATCGTCAGGACCAGAAGCGTGACGAACATGCCGACCGAACCGATCAGCAGCAGTGGTTTGCGCCCGACGCGGTCGATGAACGCAATCGCCACGAAGGTGAAAATCACGTTCACCAGGCTGATGATGGTCGAGGTGAAGAACGCCTTGCTCTCGTCGAAGCCGATCGCGGCCCAGATCACGTTGGAGTAGTAGAACACCGCGTTGATACCTACGAACTGCTGCAGGATCGCCAGGATGATGCCGACCCACACGATCGGCAGCAACCCCAGGCTGGGGCCCTTGATGTCCGACATACTCATCTTGTGCTCGCCGGAAAGCGAGTCGTGGATCGCCGTCACCTTGGGGGTGACGTCATCGACGTAAATCTGCTCCAGCACGCTCTTGGCTTTGTCCTCCTGGCCCGTGGCAACGAGGTAGCGAGGGGACTCCGGCACGGTAAGCGAGAGCACCCAGTAGATGACTGCTGGCACGACCATGCACAGGAACATCCACTGCCAGGCTTCCAAGCCGAGTGCCAGGTTGTTGTTCGCTTCCACCGGCGGGACCTCCGGGCTCAGCATCGGAGCCTCGACCTCGTTCGGCGTCAGGTTGATGATCACCTGGTTGACCAGCTGCGTGGCGAAGATGCCAACCACGATCGCAAGCTGGAACAGCGACGACAGGCGTCCGCGCAAGTGGGCCGGCGCGACCTCGGAGATGTACATCGGCGAGACCACGGCGGCCAGACCAATCGCGAAGCCGCCGATCACCCGCCAGAACATGAAGTCCCACAGCGCGATGGGGAAGGCCTGGCCGACACCCGCCACGAGGAACATGATGGCCGCGGTGACCATTACCTTCTTGCGCCCGAACTTGTCGGTCAACCGACCACCGACGAAGGCACCGAGCGCTGAGCCGAGCAGGGCGATCGCCACCGCGAAGCCCTGCAAGGTGCTGCTGGTGATCTGGAAGTGGTAGAAGACGGCCTTGTTTGCGCCGTTGATCACCGAACTGTCGTATCCGAAGAGGAATCCACCGAGCGCCGCGATGACAGCGATGGTGATGACTCTTCCGGTGTGGATCGGTTCTTTCTCGGTGGGCGTACTGCTGCCCGCTGCAACCGGACCCTGCATCGCAATACCTCCAGATAGGACGAGTCGGCCGCGGCTAAGCCCACGGTCGGGCGAACTCCCAACTTGCCGACGGTACCGCAGGTGTAAGGGTGGAGGCTCACTTTTGCAGACAGTTAACACAGACCTACTGGCAGTCGTGCGGCCATTCGTGTATGGCGGCCCAAGGATGTGGGAACCGTCAGTTCATGACCGTCAAAGAGGGAACATCATGAGTGCACGTCCACGTCCAGTGGCGATGGCCACAGATGGGCAAGGCGTCATTCTGGCGACGCCTCATTCCGTTGACGCACGCCAACGGACCGCGATGGACCTGCTCACCCGCCGAGTCGCCCACCGACTCGGCTGCCCCGTGGCCACGGGCCAAGTGCAACAAGGGGTGCTGCACCTCGACGCACCACTGCGTCAACTGCACGCCAAGGGCGCCCGTGAAGTCGTGATCGCCCCCCTGATGCTCACCGCGGCTCCCATCAGCCTAGGATCGCGCCCCGGCCGGGGTGAGGGCCCAGCCCACCTGTCCGAGGTGAGCCTTCGACAGGCCGAGCCGCTCGGCGGGGCGCCGGAGTTGATCCACGCTGCGATGGAGGCCCTGAACAACTCCGAGCGAACCCCCAGCACCGACACTCGAATCGTGCTGCTGGTGCCGCACCTCGACCACCCTGTGCTGCCCGGCCTGAGCACCCACATCGGCGCCGTTGCGGCGGCGGGATGGCGCGACGGTGTCGTCACCACCCTGCCACCTAACAACGCCAAGTGCGGCCTCAACGGCGCCCTGGATGTCGGCGCCCACGAACGGGTGCTGCTGGTGCCGCTGACCGTCGCACCCGGCCCTTTCAGCTCCCGCGTGGCCGAATGCGCCGATCTTCTTGGGGTGGAGTCCGCGAATGTGTCGCTGCACTCCGCCGAGGCCCTGACCCGACTGATCTGCCAGCGCGTGAACACTGCCCGCCGGGCCTGACGTGCCTGCTCGATCCGATGGTGCAAGATCACCGATATGGACTTCACCATCCCAGACGAACTGTCCGACCTGCGCGCATCCTTCGCCACCTTCCTCGAGCGGGAGGTGCGCCCGCTGGACGAGGAGTTGCAGCCCGAGTTCTGGTCGCGCTGCCCGGACCAGGACAGGGTCGCCGCCGCTGCCGCCCTGGTCGCCCGCCGATCTGCGGAGGAGGGCTTCTTCGCCGCTCATATGCCCGAATCCGTCGGCGGCCAGGGCTTGAGCACCCTGGGCATGACCCTGCTGGTCGAGGACGCCGCGCGCAGCGGTATGCGGTTGGCCATGCTGGCCATCTCGCCGCCTAATCCAAGCGGGCCGAGTCCGCTGCTGTTGGCCCTGCCGGAACACCTGCACGATCGGTACGCCCGGCCGATCGTCGCCGCCGAGTCCACCATGTGCTTCGCCCTGACCGAACCGGAGGCGGGCTCGGACGCGCAGGCCATCCGCACCTCTGCGGTCAAGGACGGCGACGGGTGGCGGATCAACGGACACAAGCACTACATCACCAACGGCGACAAGGCCGACGTTGCCGTGGTCTTCGCGGTCACCGATCCGCAACGGCGGGCCGCCGGCGGAATCACCGCCTTCCTCGTCCCCAGCGACCAGTTCCGCCGCGGACCCGTGCAATGGAACATCTCGGACACCCACCCCAGCGAACTATTCTTCGAGGACTCCTGGGTGCCCGACGATCACGTGCTGGGCGAGGTGGGCGCCGGCTTCTTCCTGGCGATGTCCTTCCTCAACGCGGGACGAGCGTTCATCGGAGCCCAGGCCCTCGGGCTTGCCGAATACTGTCTGGACGCGGCGGTCGCCCACGCCCAGCAGCGCACCGCCTTCGGTCGCCCGATCGGCAAGTTCCAAGCGGTGTCGTTCCCCCTGGCCGAGTCCAAGTGCGATATCGAGGCGATGCGCTGGCTGATCTACCACCTGGCATGGAGTGTGGACGCCGGTGAGAACCCCATGCTCGACGCGTCGATCGTCAAGTACTACGCCACCGAGAAGGCCTACACCGTGGCGGACCGCACGCTGCAGACCTTCGGCGGCATGGGTCTGCTCCGGGAAGGTCCGATCGAACGGATCCTGCGGCATCTGCGCATGTTGCGGGTGGTCGAGGGAGCCTCCGGAATCCAGCAACTGGTGATCGCGCGGACCCTCGGATTGTGAGTTCGTCGCGCCTGTGGTGCCGTTCATCGCCTTACCCCGCGCCGACCCGGTCAATTTCGGGCGGCGCGGGTTAGGCTGGGCAGGCATCCGTCACTAAGCCACACAAGGGACTCCTCCGTGACGACAGATCAGCACGTCAGCGGCACCAGCGACAAGTCCATGGGCCCGAACGAATGGCTCGTCGACGAAATCTACGAGCAGTACCAAGCCGATCGGAACTCCGTCGATCCGGCCTGGTGGGACTTCTTCGCCGACTATCGACCCGGTGAGCATGGCCTGCACACTCCAACAGGCACCACCGCGGTGGCTCCCCTGCCCGCGGCCGCCACCAAGAAGGCCAAGCCACGCAACCCCACCGCGGGTACGGAACGAGCGCTGCGCGGTACGGCGGCCCGGGTTGTGGCCAACATGGAGGAGAGCCTCGGCGTTCCGACCGCGACATCGGTGCGGACCGTGCCGGCCAAATTGCTGGTCGACAACCGGATCGTGATCAACAACGCCCTGGCGCGTGGCCGCGGCGGCAAGGTGAGTTTCACCCACCTGATCGGTTATGCCGTCGTGCGAGCGCTGGACTACATGCCGGCCATGAACTCGGCCTACGTCGAGGAGGAGGGCGGCAAGCCCAGCGTCATCACCTACGACCAGGTCAATCTCGGCCTGGCCATCGATCTGCCCAAACCCGACGGCACCAGGCAACTCCTGGTACCGAACATCAAAGATGCGCAGTCGATGGACTTCGCCCAGTTCTGGTCGACGTACGAGGACGTGGTGCGGCGGGCACGCTCGGGCGACCTCTCGGTGGCGGATTTCGCCGGCACCACCATCAGTCTGACCAACCCCGGCACCCTGGGCACCCAGCACTCGGTGCCGCGGCTGATGGCCGGGCAGGGTGCGATCATCGGCGTCGGCGCCATGGAGTACCCGCCGGAGTGGCAGGGTGCCGCGCCGGAGACCGTGGCCCGACAAGGGATCTCCAAGGTCCTTACGCTCACCTCCACCTACGACCACCGAATCATCCAAGGCGCCCAGAGCGGCGACTTCCTGCGCCGGGTGCACCAACTCCTCCTCGGCCAGGACGACTTCTACCAGAGCATCTTCTCCGCGCTGCGCATTCCGTATGAGCCGATCCGGTGGGCCCAGGACATCGCTCTGACCCACGACTCGGAGATCTCCAAGACCGCGCGTGTGCAGGAGTTGATCCATGCGTATCGCGTGCGCGGCCACCTCATGGCCGACGTCGATCCCCTGGAATACAAGCAGCGCGGCCACCCGGACCTGGACGTCACCAGCCACGGCCTTACGTTGTGGGACCTCGACCGCGAGTTCGCCACCGGTGGCTTCGGCGGCAAGCCCTTCATGCGGCTGCGCGACATCCTCAAAGTCCTACGCGACTCCTACTGCCGCACCTTGGGCGTGGAGTACATGCACATCCAGGACCCCGAGCAACGCGCGTGGATCCAGGATCGGGTCGAGGTCCCCCATCAGCGGCCCTCCCGCGACCGCCAGGTGGCGATCCTGCGACGGTTGAACTCGGCCGAGGCCTTCGAGACCTTCCTGCAGACCAAATACGTCGGCCAGAAGCGCTTCAGCCTCGAAGGCGGCGAGTCGACCATCGCCACCCTCGACGCGGTGTTGGACGCGGCCTGCCAGGCGAACATCGTCGAGGTGTGCATCGGCATGCCGCACCGCGGCCGACTCAACGTCTTGGCCAATATCGCGGGCATGAGTTACGGCCTGATCTTCAAGGAGTTCGAGGGCGCCGAGCACGAGGACAGTGTGCAGGGCTCCTGCGACGTCAAGTAC
>JAUPKO010000757.1 GCA_030837395.1 Actinomycetota bacterium
AAGGCTCAGGGCCCACCAGCGAACCGCGTCCGTGCAACGAAAACACAGTCTTGCTGACGGTGGCGCGAGTTCTCTCAGGTCACGCCCCGAGCGAGTCGAACAGCGCCAGCGCCTCGGGGGTGTTCCACTTCAGGGCGTCTTGGCCATCGACGAAGAAGGTGTCGGGTTCGGTGGGCACGGTGGTGGAGTCACCGGCGCCCATCGAGACCATTCCCATCGCCAGTGCCAGTCGCGCGTCATCCCAGACGTGAGTGCCGCCGTCGACGATGAGGCTGCTGCCGGCGGCGTCGGCCATACCGAAGGAGCGCCAGGGGAGTAGCCAGGTGATCGGGTTGGCGGCCTGCTTGGCGACCGAGGACATGAACTCCTGTTGCCGCTGCACCCGGCCGAGGTCGCCGCGGGGGTCGGCGTAGCGCATCCGGACGTAGGCCAGGGCGGTCGGTCCGTCCATCTTTTGGCAGCCGGCTTTGACGTTCAGGCCGCTGTTCTCGTCGTTGTAGTTGTCCGCCGGGCAGAGCTGGACGCCGCCGAGGGCATCGGTGACGTTGGCGACGCCGGCGAAGCCGACCTCGACGTAGTGATCGATGTGTAGGCCAGTGGACTGCTCGACGGTGCTGACCATGAGGTCGGGGCCGCCGATAGCGAATGCGGAGTTGATCTTGCCCTCGCCGTGGCCAGGGATCGGAACCCAGGAGTCGCGGGGGATGGAGACCAGGGTCGGGGTCCCGAACCACGGCACGTGCATCACCATGATGGTGTCGGTGCGGCCGCCCTCGACCGAGCCGGTGTGGAGCTGCTCCTTCTGGTCGTCTGTTAGGCCTGCACGGCTGTCGCTTCCGACGAGTAGAAAATTGGTGCCGGAGGAGGTGACGTTGCTGGTCGGCAGCGATCCGATCTTCGTCACGGACAGGGCGAATACAGTGACGACGGCTGTCACGTAGATGACCAGAAACAGGACGACGAGTTTGAGGATTCGCCGGAGCCCGCGCTTCTTCCGTCGCTTCGGCGGCTTGCCGCCCGGGGGAATCTGCGCTGGGGGAGCCAGCGGCGGGGGAGCCGTTGGCGGCGGAGCGTTCGGTGGTCCAGCGACGGGGACTGGGGGTGGCACCGGGGGCACGCCGGTGCGTGGCTCCGGGCGGACAGCCGGTTCCGGTCGGAACATCGGACCCTGCACCTTGGGTGGTTGCGGGGCAGGACTGGCGAAGTGAGGGTCATGGGCGGTTGTCGCGTCGTCGTCCGGTGGGGGGACGACCCAGCGTGGGCCGCCGCCATCTGGAGTGCTCACACCCACCATGGTGAGGCATCAGGGGTAGGAATCGGCACAGCGGTGGCCCAACTCACAGGTCGATACGCAGGAAGTCAGTCCCTCGATCCTACCTGGCCGCTCTGTCGTGCGTGTCGCCTACAAGAGGAGTCAGACGCCAGTTGTTGAGGCTCGAATGATCTGCTTCGGCGTTCTGCGCTATCCTCCGAAGCGGTTCGCGGATTGGGGACGTGTGACGAATCGGGTTCTTAGGGTTGCGGTTTTGGGCTCGAAGCAAATCGGGGTGGATGTTGCGAAGGCTGCTGCTCGTGCTCAGGGAGACACGTCTCTAGTCTGTGTCGCATCTCGCGACGACAGAAGCGACCCAAGAAACAACTACTCCGACTTCCTTCGACAGAGGGCCGAAGGCTTGCCAGTGGTTGTGGCCGCGACTAGCGGGGAGGCCCTCGACAGGCTAGTGGGGAGTCAACCTGACCTTGTTCTGGTGGCAGGCTGGCACCACCTGATCCCGAGCTCTCTTCTCTGTCAGGTGGCAATGGGATTCGTAGGCTTCCACTACTCCTTGTTGCCTGAGTACCGTGGCTCCGCTCCGCTAGTTTGGGCCTTGATCAACGGTGAAAGCCGCGTTGGAGTGACCGTCTTCCGACTAACAGAAGGGATGGACGAGGGCCCGATTTGGCGCCAGCGGGCACTTCATGTTCAGGACCGTGACAGCGTCGGAACGATAAGTCGGAAGCTAGGGGACGTGGCCGTCGGCATGGTGCCCGAGTTGTTGTCCGAAGCTGTCTCCCCGGAGGGGATACGTTGGGTTGCTCAGCCGGAAATCACTGCCAGTTACGGAGGAATCCGCACGCCGGAGGACGGTGTTATTGATTGGACTCGCCCCGCCGCCACAGTTGCGAACTTCATCCGCGCGCAATCAGATCCGTACCCGGGGGCCTTCACCACCTTGGACGGTCTTCGAATGACCATCTGGGAGTGTCGACGAGTCGATATGCCCGTCTACGGCGTTCCGGGTCAAGTCCTGTTGGTTCTGGGCGGTAACCCGATTATCGCCTGCGGTGATAGTCGGGGAATCGAGCTCCTTGTCGTTCAGAGAGCCGGGGACTGCGAGCGGCACGCTGCGTCGGATGTTTGCTGGTCCCTTCGAACAAGACTTGGCACGGGACCTTCCTAACCCGTCTCAGGCGAGGGCCCCAGTACGCCTGAGATGTTCAACCACGGTGGCCAATCCTTCTTTCAAGGGGACTTCAGGAGCCCAGGAGAGCACCTCCTGGATGCGCTCGATGGAGGCCTCACGTCGCGTTACCAGTACAGGCCGAGGTCGGAAAAGAGGTTCGGCGTCTACGCCCAGGGCTTGGATGAGTAGATCGGCCAGCTCCGCAACTGAAGTCTGGATGCCCGTTCCGACATTGAGGACATCGGCCGACACTTCTGAGTCCAGCGCCAGCCCGACTGCTCGCGCTACGTCGGACACGTGCACGAAGTCCATCGACTGCTCACCATTGCCGTCGATGATTGGAGGCTCCCCGGTCGCCAACCGTCGCAAGAAGGTGAGCACAACAGAGGTGTAATATGCGTCGGTCGGCTGTCCAGGACCGTACACGTTGAAGAAGCGAAGTGCAAGCCACGAAATCCCCGCGCGAGCGCCGTAGAACGACAGCAGTTGTTCGCTCGCAGCCTTCGCAATGCAGTAAGGGGTCACTGGGTTGAGTGGGGAATCCTCTCGCATCGGCATCACAACAGCGTTGCCGTAGACGGAGGCGGATGATGAGAAGACGACACGGCGCACGCCGCTCGGTTTTCCAAGGCTGTGTTCTCGGAGGCGGCGATCACCACGACCAATCAGTGGGCGCTCAACGGTGCCGGTTCGGATTTCTACACTAACGGCAACTTCGCCTGCAACTCCAGCAGCAGAGTTGACGGCAGCGTGTACACCCAAGGAACTGCCAACCTGACCAATGCCTGCCGAGTGCTGGGTGACGTGTGGGCTAGGGGGCAGGTCACCACCTCGACCACGACGGTGAACATCGGTGGCAGCGTGAAATCGTCCACAGCCGGTCTGCGCATCGGCAACAACCCGCTGACCATCGGCGGCAACGTACTGCTCGCCACAACGCTGGTGAACTCCGACGGAGGCAGCCCCAATGTGGGTGGCACCATCAGTCAGAATCTTGGGACTTTCGTGGACCCGCCTAAGGACACCTTCCCAAAGATCGGCTACGACGCCACCACCTGGACGGACCGCGGTTGGCAGGTCATGACCTGGGTGAATTACATCGACGGCATACGCACGTTGGGTCCGGCGCCGGGGTATTGGACCAGCGCCGACTACTGCACCATCGCCTACCAGTCCTACTCCCTTAATGGGCCACTGCTCGGGCCCAACGTGCCCACTGTCCTCGACGCGCGCACCTGCTCCACTGCGGCCAACCCAGCCAGCAAGCGCACGAATCTCCAATGGCAGGGCAACTCGAAAGCAGTCGAACTCAAGTTGCGTGCCGACCTGACGATTATCGCCACCGACTTCTACAACACCGGGACCCTGAGGGTGACGTCGGTGGATGCCGCAGGGAATCCAAGCACTACCCCCCGACAGTTGCGGATCATCGTCCCCTGGGTCAACGGCACCACCTGCTCAGCCTCGGGGGCGGGAAAGATCAAGTTCGACGCAGGCGGAGTGCAGTTCGACCCGACAATCACGGTGCTGCTGTACACCCCTGGCACGATCACGTTGAGCAATGGTGTGACCCTCAGTGGCCAGATATACGGCTGCACCGTCACG
>JAUPKO010000082.1 GCA_030837395.1 Actinomycetota bacterium
ACACCACCGGGGGGTCCCATCCGGCCAGCAGCCGTCGCGAAGGGCCACAGCATGCGGTAACAATCCTCGGCGGCCGGATTGCGCGGGCAATCCGAGATCACATTGACCAGCGGTTGGCCGTAGCCGACGGGCTCAAGCAGGACAACGATGGATCCTTCGGCACGGTCGCGGTGCGGCAGATGATCGGCGATGAACGTGAGCGGGTCGCTTCGGGAGAGGTCGGCCTTGGCCGCTTCGGACAACCCTCCCCACCGGTGCTCGTAGCCGTCCTCGTCTTCATAGGGCAACCCGTCGTACGGGCTACGGGCCGCCATTGCCGACGACTGTGACGGACGGGCGGAGGTTGAAGGGGCGGCACCTGGCCGCGCGGCGGCGGCGTGCCGCGGTGTGTGATTCATACCCCCAAGTCTGGAGGAATCGGCCACACCGCCGCGGCAGTTGTCCACAGGGCCAGGCGGGGAACGCCGTTGCCATCACGGGATGCCAAACGCGCCCCGCCGACGGCGTAACCGGCCCGAATGGGCCTGGTTCACCGACTGCGGAGCGCGTCCGACGATTGCCGTGCCCGAGAGCTAGGCCTTGCGCTTTTGAATCTCCTCGGTCAACTGCGGCACGACGGTGAAGAGGTCACCCACGATGCCGTAGTCGGCCAGTTCGAAGATCGGCGCCTCCGGGTCCTTGTTGACCACCACGATGGTCTTGGACGTCTGCATGCCGGCGCGGTGCTGGATCGCACCGGAAATGCCGTTGGCGATGTAGAGCTGGGGCGACACCGTCTTGCCGGTCTGGCCCACCTGGAACTGGTGCGGGTACCAACCGGCGTCAGTGGCGGCACGCGAGGCACCCACGGCGGCACCCAGGGTGTCGGCAAGGGCCTCGATGATCGTGAAGTTGTCGGCACTGCCCACACCACGACCGCCGGACACGACGATGGCGGCTTCGGCCAGGTCCGGCCTGGCGTCGCGAGCCTGCTCGACGCTGCCGGTGACCTTCGCGGCCTTGTCTGCGTCGCTCAACGCGACGGTGACCGCAACGACCTCGCCGGAAGCCGGCGCCACCTCGACCGGAGCCGAGTTCGGCCGCACCGTGATGACGGGGGTGCCGGTGGCCACCTTGGAGGTGACGATGACACCGCCGCCGAACACCGACTGCGTCGCCGACAGGTCGGCCGCGAGGCCCACCGCGTCGGTGATCACACCGGAGTCCAGCCGCACCGCGAGGCGACCGGCAACTTCCTTGCCCTCCGCCGACGAAGCGATCAGCACCGCGGCCGGGGCGACGTCGCCGACGATCTGCGCGAGCACCGCAACCTTGGGTGCCACGAGGTAGCCGTCGAGTTCGGTAGCGTCGGCCACGTACACCTTGACGGCACCATGCTCGGCCAGCGTCGCCACGGCCTTGTCGGCACCAGCGCCCACGACCACCGCCGACGCCTCACCCACGGAGCGGGCCAGCGTCAGCAGCTCGAGAGTGACCTTCTTCACCACACCATCGGCGTGGTCTGCGAGAACGAGAATCTCAGCCATTGTTGTTCCGCGCTCCTAGATGAACTTCTGAGTGGACAGGAATTCGGCGATCTTCACGCCGCCATTGCCGTCGTCGGTGACGACTTGACCGGCCGCGCGGGCCGGGGCATCGGCGAACTCGACCACCGTGGACGTGGCCGCACCGGAGCCGACCTCAGCCGCCACCAGCCCGAGGTCCGCCACAGACTTGGCGTCGATCGGCTTCTTCTTGGCCGCCATGATGCCCTTGAAGTTGGGGTAGCGCGGCTCGTTGATCTTCTCGACCACGGACACCACAGCCGGGGAAGCCCCCTCGACCTCGTCATAGCCGGCCTCGGTCTGGCGTTGGACCTTGACGGTCCCGCCGTCCACCGTGACCTTGTTGGCGAAGGTCAGCTGCGGGTATCCCAGGCGCTCGGCCACCATCGCCGGAACCACGGACATCCGGGCATCGGTCGACTCCGAGCCGAATACCACCAGGTCGGGTGCCTCAGCTTCGATCGCCTTGGCCAGCGCCTTGGAGGTGGACATCGCGCACGAGCCGTGCAGCGCGTCATCGACGATGTGAATGCCGCGGGCGGCGCCCATGCTCAGGGCCTTGCGGATCGACTCGGTGGCCCGATCCGGACCCATCGTCAGGACGACGACCTCGCCGCCGTTGGCCTCCGCGATCTGCAGGGCCTCCTCGATGGCGTACTCGTCGAGTTCGTTGACGACAGCATCGACGGACGCGCGGTCCAGGGTGCTGTCGGCCGGGTTGAGCTTCTTCTCGGCCCAAGTGTCGGGCACCTGCTTGACGCAGACCACGATCTTCATCGCGTGTCATTACCTCCACAGCGGTTGGCGGCCGGACTGCGCCGGCCAGGACCGACGCCTCGAACGGGCGTCGCTGGGGCTATGTTACCCGCCAGTAGCGAACGCGCGAACGCAGACCCCCTCACCACAGCGCGCGGGAGTCGAGCCGGGCGAACGGCCCATCACCGCGCCGGTCCGCGGCAGCCAGCGCCCGGGCGGCAGCACCTTCGAGACCCTGCGCCGCAACTGCATCGGCGAGGTCGTGGAAACGCTCATGGTGCTGATCGTGCCGAACCCGGGCGTACTGCGCCGCGGTGTCCTTGGTGACCATGAACGCCCAGTCACTGGACAGCGCCAACAGCGCCTCGCGAGCCAGTTGATCGGCGACCTCGGCACGCACCGACCCTTGGGGACGCGGTGTCGCCAGCCACCGCCGAACCAATTTGTCGTTGTCGGCCACGATGTCCGCGACGGGTGTTCCGGCCCACACCCGCCAGTCTTTGCCGGACCCCCACGACCCCGGCTCGAGCGCAACCGGGCCGTCTACCAGCCCAGCCTGCGCCGCTCCCGCCAGGGTGGTCACCTGCACCCCCGCGTCGGGCAGCAGTCGCAACACCTGCTCGAGCCACTGGGGCCCCTCGTGCCACCAGTGCCCGAACAACTCGGTGTCGTAGGCCGCAACCACCAGTCCCGGCGCCCCGCGCCGCTCGGCGATGGCGTCCAACCGGGCAGCCACCACGGCCACGAAATCAGCCGCGTCACGAGCCACGATCGCCGCGGTCGCTGCCGGCCGGTAGGGGGCCTTGTCCTCCTGCCGGGTCTGCACACTCGTCACCCGCGCCGGACGGAACCCCGAACCGTGGTGCACCGCGTGGAAGTCCCGATAATGCGGGTCCGACGGGTAGCCGCGCTTGGGTGACCACACCCGGTACGTGACGTCCAGATCGCGGGCGAAGGCCACCACGTCGGAGTCCCCCACCGTCCTGCCGGCAAACGGCTGCACCCCCACGTGCTGGAAGGTCGGCCCATCCACCATGAAGTGCGTCACCCCCTCGGCCGCGTAGACGTCCTCCAGCCCCGGCCGATAGCCGCACTCGGGTGCCCAGATGCCGCCGCCGCGCTGTCCGCGCCGGAGCACAGCATCGGCGAGCCCCACTCGCAAGCCGGCCCGCACCACCTCGTCCGGGTAGAGGGGTTGGAACGGGTGGGTGGCCGGGCCGCCGAGCACCTCGATCGCACCCGCATCGGCCAAGCGTCGGAACGAATCCGACAGCGCCCCCCGGGCGGCGTGCTGATCGGAAGCCCAGGTGGCGCAGCGGAACTCGTAGCCGGCCAGCGCCCGCAACTCGGGGTCTGCGTCGCCGGCCAGATCCTCACTGCGGGCCCGCCAGAAGCCCAGCCAGGTGGCGAAGGCGTCCAGGCAATAGGGGTCGTCCAGCTGGGCAGCCAAGACCGGGGTGACACCGAGGGTGACCAGGTCCCGACGGCCCTCGGCGGCCAGCCGGTCGAGCACGTCGAGCACCTGCAGGTAGCTGGTACCCCAGGCCTGGTAGAGCCACTCCTCACCCACCGGCCAGCGGCCATGGTGGGCCAGCCAGGGCAGGTGGCTGTGCAGGACGAGGGCGAACGTTCCGCGCGGCGTCACCGGCGGCCTACACCGATCAAGTCGTGGGCTTCGTCGTGGGCACCGATGCGGAAGTCCTCGATCGTGATGGTCGGCAGCAGCGCCAGCAGGTGGTCGGGCCAGGCACCGCTGACAACCGCCGTCACGTGGGCGGTCACCAACGACCCGTGGTCGGCCTCCCATGCCTGCAGGCGCGGGCCATGGTGCAGCCCGAGTACCTCGACTTCGCAGAACCCGGCATGAGTCAACATGCCCGTCACCTGTTCGGCGTCGAATTCCTCGACGTGGAAGGGATTGGTCGGCTTGGCACCCCGCGCCAGCCCCGGCGAGAACACCGGCCGATTCGGCGTCGACACCGCGATCGCACCACCTGTCACCAGCACCCGTCGGCATTCGGCAAGGAAACCGCCGAGGTCCCACAAGTGCTCGATCACCTGCAGCGACACGACTGCGGGAACCGTGGCCGAGGCGAGCGGAAAGGTCGCCAGGTTGCCGCGCACCGGCCAGACCCGCGGGTACGCCGCGGCCACATGCGCGATAGTGCCGGCGTCGTAGTCCAGGCCGATCACCTCGGCGGTGAGCGCCGCGGCCAGCAGATCGGCCCCATAGCCCTCCCCGCAGCCCGCGTCCACCAACGGCCCGGGCGACGGCCCGGGCCCGGTGGCCGCGACTGTCAACCGCTGGGCGAGCCATCGGTAGACGACCTCATGCCGGCGAAACCAGTACTGCTCCAGATCGACGCCGGGAACTGTCCGCTCGCCGGTCAACTCCAGGGGCGCGATTGTCACGGCACAATTACGCCACACGCGCCCTGGCCGGGCCCAGGTGGGCGGTCGGGACCGCCATCTCCGGCATGCCCGCAGCAGTCTGCCGCCTCGGCCACAGATGTCCTGAGCCGCACTGCGCCCTGCTGCGCGGTGCCATAGGGTCGTGGGGTGCGGATCATGCATATCAGCTGGGAGTATCCGCCCCTGGTCTACGGCGGCCTGGGGCGACACGTGCATGCCCTGACCGTCGCGCAGGCCGCCGCCGGGCACGAGGTGACGGTCATCACCCAGCAGCATCCGGAGGCGCCCCGGGAGCACGTGCTCGAGGGTGTGCAGGTGGTGCGCGAGGCACCGACGCCCGGTCAACCCTTCGTTCCGGACTACCTCATCCCCTGGGTGACCGACCTCGACGATGCCCTCGCGGTCTCGGCCGCCGGGCAGTTGCGGACGGTTCATCCCGAGGTGGTGCACTGCCACGACTGGATGACCACCCGGTCCGGCATCTCGACGGCTGCCCTTGCGCACGTACCTCTGATAGCCACCATCCACGCCACCGAGCGCGGGCGACATCAGGGCTACCTGCCCGGGCACATCAGCGTCACAGTCGACTCCATCGAGCGCTTGCTGAGCCAGCAGGCCACCAGGCTCATCACGTGCTCGAGCGCCATGCGCTCGGAGGTGGTCAGGCAGTTCGATGTGTCGGCCGGCAAGGTGGGGGTGATCCCCAACGGTGTGGACACGGATGTCTGGCAGACCAGCGGCCCGGCTCGGGAGGAGGCCCGTCGACGGTGGTCCCGGCATGGTCCGCTGTTGGTCTTCACCGGCCGTCTGGAGGCGGAGAAGGGCATCTTCACGCTACTCGACGCGATGCCGACGGTGCTGGCCGAGCAACCCACCGCCCGACTCATCGTGGCCGGCCAGGGCGGCCAATCCGACCGCTTCGACGAGGTGATCGGCGAACGCGGCCTGGGTGAGGCCGTGCTGCGCAGCGGGTGGCTGCCCGAAGCCGACCTGCGCGCCCTGATCGGCGCGGCTGACGTCGTGGTGATCCCCAGTCTGTACGAACCCTTCGGCCTGGTGGCGCTGGAGGCGATGGCCCTGGGCGCCCCCGTCGTCGCCGCGGCCACCGGCGGCTTGGGCGACATCATCCGCACCGGCGAGACCGGCATCGCCGTCTCCCCCGGCGATCCGGGCGCCTTCGCCGCCGCCGTGCTGGACGTGCTGCGCGACCAGGGTGCCGCCCGCGAGCGGGCGATCCGAGCGTCGGCGGAACTTCGCGTCCGCTACAACTGGCGCACCATCGCCGCAGACACCGTCGACCTCTACCAGAGGGAAATCGACTGCTTCCAGTGACGACCCGTCCGACCGTCGGCGACCGGGACGGTAATCTGGCCACTCGTGGCATTCGGACGCGTGCGCGACCCTCGGCAGGCGCGATTCCTCACCCTTGACTCGCTGCGCTGGGTGATCCGCAACCGAGCGTGGTCCTGGTGGTATCTCGTGCGCTACTGGCGCTTCTTCTGGTGGCGACTGCGCAACCGCCACATCATCACCGAGGGTTTCGTGTTCCTCGGCCGACGGGTGCAGGTGGAGGCCCGCAAGGGGTACGCCCGACTGATCATGGGACGTTGGGTGCACGTGGGCGATGAGAACCGAATCCGAGCGCACGAAGGCACCATGCGGATCGGCGACAAATGCGTGTTCGGCCGCGACAACACAGTCAACGGCTACCTTGACATCGAGTTCGGCGAGGGCTGCATCGTGGCCGACTGGGTCTACGTGTGCGACTTCGACCACGTCTACGACGACGTCACGTATCCGATCAAGGACCAGGGCCTGGTGAAGTCGCCGGTGCGCATCGGACCCGACTGCTGGCTCGGCACTAAGGTGACGGTGCTGCGCGGCACGACCGTGGGCCACGGGACCATCCTGGCGGCCAACTCGGTGGTGCGCGGCGACGTGCCACCGGAATCCATCGTGGCCGGGGTGCCCGGACGGGTGGTCAAGAATCGGCGTGAGGTGTACGAGGCCAAAGCCGAGCATCGCGCCGCGCTTGCCGACATCCAACGCAAGACCTCCGAGGCGGCCCAAGCCAACGCCAGCCAGCCCGACCAATCGGCCGGCTGACGGGGCACCGGGGCAGGGCACTCGTCCAGCGCGCGCCACCACGACCTGAGGGCGCACACTGAGCGGCAACCACACAGCGGGAGGTGCCTGTGATCAGCGCCCTGGAGATGTTCTCGATCGGCATCGGCCCCTCGTCGTCCCACACCGTCGGGCCCATGGTCGCGGCGCACATGTTCGCTGACGCACTGGCGCCAGCCCGACCTGCCCGCATCACCGTTCGGCTGCTCGGGTCGCTGGGTGCCACCGGACCCGGCCATGGCACCGACACTGGCATCATGTTGGGCCTGGCCGGTGAATGGCCAGACGTCGTGGCGGTCGATTCGATCCCCGGTTTCGTGGCCGAGGTCGAGCGCACAGGGGTACTGATGCTGGCCGGCACCCATCGGCTGGCGTTCAACCCGGGGCGGGACATCGGGCATCACCCGCGCGAAATCGACCCGCGCCATCCCAACACGATGATCTTCACGGCCTTCGACCGCGATGGCGAGAGCCTGTCCCGTCGCACCTATTGCTCGATCGGCGGCGGCTTCGTCGACGAGGTGACCAACCGGACGCCCACCGGCGACGCGGACTCGACCGAACCGGACCTGGCGACGCCCCACGTACCCCTGCCCTTCAGCACCGCCGCCGAACTCCTCGCGATCTGCGATACGGGCGGGCTGCGCATCCACCAGGTGGTGCGACGCAACGAACTGGCCCGGCGCAGTCCCGCCGAACTCGCATCCGGCCTGGAGGCCATCTGGGCGGCCATGAGTTCATGCGTCGAACGGGGGCTGACGGCCCACGGCACCCTGCCCGGCGGGCTCGGTGTGCGGCGTCGGGCAGCGCAGATGCACGCGGACCTGGTGGCCCGCGGCGCCACCCCCGACGTCGACCCGATGGAGTGGTTGACGGTCATCGCGCTGGCCGTCAACGAGGAGAACGCCGCTGGAGGCAGGGTGGTGACGGCACCCACCAATGGTGCGGCGGGGATCATCCCTGCGGTGTTGCACCGCCACCTTCATACCTGGCCGGGCGCCAGCGCCGACGACGTTCACCGGTTCCTGCTCACGGCCACCGCGATCGGCTGGCTGATCAAGACCAACGCCAGCATCTCGGGGGCCGAGGTTGGCTGTCAGGGCGAGGTCGGATCGGCCTGTGCGATGGCCGCCGCGGGGTTGGCGGAGGTACGAGGGGGCACACCGGCGCAGGTGGAGAACGCCGCGGAGATCGGGCTGGAGCACAACCTC
>JAUPKO010000758.1 GCA_030837395.1 Actinomycetota bacterium
ACGCTCGGCACTGCCAGACCGCCCACATCACCTCCCGGCCCGGGCGAGGAACGCACCTGCTGGTCTGCGCCAAGGGCAACCAACCCGGACTGCTCGCCCGGCTCAAGGCCCTGCCCTGGAAGCAGATCCCGGTCGGGCACACCAACGACCCGGGCCCACGGCCGGAGCGAAGAACGCACTCTGAAGGTCGTCACCGTCACCGACTCCGCCGGCGGACTCGGCTTCCCCGGCGCGGCCCAGGCCATCCAGATCACCCGCCGAACCAAGCGGATCACCCCCAAGCCCGGCAAGAAGAACTCCTGGCGCACCGAGACCGTCTACGCCCTCGTCACCCTGCCCGCCGAGCAGGCATCACCCGCCGAACTGGCCACCTGGATCCGAAACCACCGGATTATTGAAAACCGTCTTCACTGGGTCCGCGACATCACTCTGGGTAAAGACCTCCACCAGGCCCGCACCGGCAACGGACCCACACCCTCGCCATCCTGCGCAACGTCGCCATCAGCGACCTACGCCTCGCCGGCCACGACAACATCGCCCGCGCCCTACGCCACTACGACAGGCACACCGACCAGACGATCGCCCTCCTGACCAGGCCATTCACGACTTCGCAATGACCATGGGTCACCCGCGGTGTCAGCGAGGGGGCCGGTGCCCGCGCCGGCCCCCTCGCGCCTATCCCGGCGGACATCGCCCGGCCTTCCCGGTTCCCGCGACAGCCCGGTGCACCGGTACTGCGCCACGGGGGGGATGACGAGGAAATGTTGCGAACAGACCGGAGCCATTGGGTGTTCCTCGCTCCACCCGGCCAGGAACTGTCTTGATCTGTGCGTCCGGGGGATGGTCTACGCGGCGTTCTTCTGTTGCCGTTCCAGGGCGGAAGCAGCTTTCCGGCGGGCCGCCGAGGCCACGTCGGGTGGGGCACCAGCGCCTTTCCCTGGCTGATCGAGCCAGCTGCGGATCCTTGTGTCCAAGGATGCCAAACGGGGATCTTCGGGCAGGACGTCGATGTAGAACAGGGCTTCGTCCGGATGCGGATCGTCGGTAGCACTACGCAGCGTTGAATTTCTGCAGGCGGAACGTGATTGTACTGGTGGGTCGGAGGTTTCTGACGCCTTCGGTCCAGGCGGGGTGATGCAGTAGTCGGGCGCAGGTGACGGTGAGGGTGTCGCGCAGGCCGGCGCGACTCCAGCGGACGCCGCCGATGTCGGTGCGGGCGTTGATCTCGCGCAGGAGGCGTTCGAGGACGCCGGTGCCGAGTTCGGGGCCGCCGAGGGGTGCCAGCGCCTTGCGGACGGCGGGGTTCAGGCAGGTGAAGGCGTGCGGCGTCGAGGTAGGCGTGGGCGGAGGCTAGCCCGGAGGAGATGGTGGCGGTGAACTCGTCCTAGGAGGCCAGGGCCTGCTCGACGGTGTGCTCGGCGTGGATCTGTTCGCGCAGTAGCTCGGCGAGTCGGTCGCCCTTGGTGCGGGCCCAGGGGGAGTTGACGTGCCGGTTGGCGGCGTCGTCGGCGTAGAACGCCTTGCGCAGTCCGTGGGGCAGGTGCCACCAGCAGCGCTGGATCGGGGTGTCGGGCCAGAGTCGTTGCGCGAGAACGGTGATCGCGGTCTCGCCGTCGACCACCACGAGCTTCGGCGGAGCGACGTCCTGCAGCTGGGCGCCCATCAGGGACCAGTCCTCGTCGACGGTCAGACCGAGCAGATGGGTATGGGCGTGGCGGCGCCTGGCCGGTCCTGAACGGCCGGTCAACCCGATCGCGAGGTTGACCGGCACCCCGTTGCTCTTGCGGCCGGCACGGGCACCGGTGCCGTCCAGCATGACCACCAGTGGGCGGTTGATCGCCGGGCCCAGCACCCGGGACGGGTCGGTGAAGAACGCCTTCCCGTCCCCGCCGCGCGCACCAGGTGCCACGGGCGTCGGCGGGGCCGGGCCACCGGCCGCCACGTCGTCCGGCGGATCGTCGTCGTGGTCCTCGTGCCGATCCGGGTCCGGCTTAACCGGGTCGAGGCCGGTCGGTTCGGGCTCGCCGGCACCGGCCAGCATCGCGGCCAGGTCGGCCATCGCGGCGTGGGCCTGCCCGGCGGTCGCGTCCGTGCCGGCCAGCATCCGGTCCACTGCAGCCGAGCGGGCGAACGACCTCTGGGTGCCCAGCTCGGCCAGATCCAGCGTCAGCCGGTCGGTCCGCCGCCTGCGGGGCAGCCCGAGCATCACCAGCAGCGGGGAGAACACCCTCCC
Source organism: Actinomycetota bacterium (assembly GCA_030837395.1). Lineage (GTDB taxonomy): Bacteria > Actinomycetota > Actinomycetes > S36-B12 > UBA10799 > JACJWR01. The sequence goes on from JAUPKO010000758.1 coordinate 2,234, forward strand.
ACGCCCGGCCGCGGTGCAGCCCACGTGTCAGATCCGCAACGCCAGCAGCCCGGCCGCGGTACGCAGCTTGCGAGGGCGAGTCCGTCGGCCCTTGCGCACGAACCCGTCCCGCGCACCACCCCGGGCAGGCGAACGGCGCAGTCCCCCCATCGTCGCCGTCTCGCGCGCGCGGCGCCCACCGCGGTCCGCACACCTGTTCGACCAACGCCTCCTGGGCCTCGTCGAGCACCAGGGCCAGCACTTCGGCCGGGGCACGATGCCCCAACTCCACCATCAACGACTCCAACTGCGCCCACGACATCTTCCGGTTCAGAACCGGCAGATCTACCGTCAACGCAAGCCTCACACCAGACACAGACAGAAACCCTTCGGCCACCCAACGGGACTGCCTGCAGTACTACATGATCCAGAAGCAAGTTCAACGGAACGACGCGCTACCGATAATTCTAGGAGAACAAATGAAGGCGGCACTGCTGGTCGTGAATTCCGTCGTCGGGGCGATGCTTCTAACTCTGGCGACAGTTGTGATGGGACTGCTGTGGCTGATGTTTTCATCCGGTGAGGGAACGGGGAGGCATGAGACATTGTTTGGGTCAGTATTCTTCGAGGCCACAAGAGATGGCGGAGGAGCAATTCGTGGGCAAATGGGAGTCGAAAATCCGGTCGGGCTTGTCAGTGTGTGACGGTGACCGTCTCACTGACAGTTATCTCGTCTCCCGAGATCACGCTGATCGTGACTTCGCGTACGGAGTGACGGTCTCTGTCCCCGAGTAAGAAGA
>JAUPKO010000083.1 GCA_030837395.1 Actinomycetota bacterium
AGGCGCTGAAGACCGCCGGCCTTACCGTGGACGACATCGACCACTGGGAACTCAACGAGGCGTTCGCCGCCGTCGTCCTGAAGTGGATGAAGGACCTCGACCTGCCCAACGAGAAGGTCAACCCCAACGGCGGGGCCATGGCCATGGGCCACCCCCTCGGCGCCACCGGCGCCATGATCCTGGGCACCACCCTCGACGAGCTCGAGCGCACCGGCGGCCGTTATGGCCTGGTGACGCTGTGCATCGGCGGCGGCATGGGCCTGGCCACCATCATCGAGCGGGTCTGACCCCAGAATCATCGAGGAGACACACAATGACTGAAAACATGATCGCCTGGGACGTCGACACCGACGGCATCGTCACGCTCACCATGGACGACCCCACCCAGGGCGCCAACACCATGAACGCCCTATTCCAGTCTTCCCTCGAGGAGACGGTCGCGCGACTCGAGGCCGAGGCTGGCGACATCACCGGTGTGGTGCTGACCAGCGCGAAGAGCACGTTCTTCGCCGGCGGGGACCTGCACTTGATCAGCCAGGCCCAGCCCGAGGACGCCGCCCGGCTCGAAGCCGAAATCGACGGCATGAAGGCCAACCTGCGCAAGCTCGAGACCCTGGGCAAGCCGGTTGTGGCGGCCATCAACGGCGCTGCCCTGGGCGGTGGCCTCGAACTGGCCCTGGCTTGCCACCGCCGTGTGGCGCTCGACGGCAAGGGCAAGATCGGCCTCCCCGAGGTCACCCTCGGCCTGCTGCCCGGCGGCGGCGGAGTGGTGCGCACCGTGCGGATGTTCGGACTGCAGAAGGCCCTGATGGAGATCCTGCTGCAGGGTCAGCAGCGCTCGCCCAAGGCGGCGCAGGCGACGGGCCTCGTGGATGAGGTCGTGGACACCCCCGAGACGATGATCGAGGCCGCCAAGGCGTGGATCAAGGCCAACCCGGAGGCGGTGCAGCCGTGGGATGTCAAGGGCTACCGCATCCCTGGCGGCACCCCGTCCAACCCCAAGTTCGCCGCGGTGCTGCCGGCGTTCCCGGCCAACCTGCGCAAGCAGCTCAAGGGCGCCCCGATGCCCGCACCGGAGGCCATCATGGCCGCAGCGGTCGAGGGCTCGCAGGTGGACTTCGATACCGCGTCGAAGATCGAGACCCAGTACTTCACGTCGTTGGCGTGCGGCCAGGTGTCCAAGAACATGATCCAGGCGTTCTTCTTCGACCTGCAGGGCATCAACAAGGGCTCGGCGCGGCCCGAGGGCTACCCGAAGTACACGGCCAAGAAGGTTGTGGTGCTCGGCGCCGGAATGATGGGCGCGGGCATCGCGTATGTGTGCGCCCGGGCCGGCATGGAGGTCGTGCTCAAGGACGTCAAACTCGCCTCGGCCGAGAAGGGTAAGGCGTACTCCAAGGGCATCCTCGACAAGGCCGTAAGCCGTGGCAAGATGACCGAGGCGGCCGCTGCGGAGGTGCTTGACCGCATCACCGCCACCGACGGTGTCGAGGCCGCCAAGGGTGCGGACCTGCTGATCGAGGCGGTGTTCGAGGACCCGAAGCTGAAGGAGAAGGTCTACGCGGAGATCGAGCCGGTGCTGGCCCCGGACGCGCTGCTGGGGTCCAACACCTCGACGCTGCCGATCACCGACCTGGCCAAGGGTGTGACGCGGCCGGCGGACTTCATCGGCCTGCACTTCTTCTCGCCGGTCGACAAGATGCCGCTGCTGGAGATCGTCGTCGGCGAGCAGACCTCGGATGCGACAATCGCCAAGGCCATCGATGTCGCGCAGCAGATCAAGAAGACGCCGATCGTCGTCAACGACTCGCGCGGGTTCTTCACCTCGCGGGTCATCGGCACGTTCATGGGCGAGGCTGCGGCGATGCTCGCGGAGGGCCTCGTGGCGCCGTCGATCGAGCAGGCTGCACTGCAGTCGGGCTACCCGACCGGGCCGCTGGCGCTGCTGGACGAGGTGTCGTTGACGCTGGCGCAGCGGATTCGGCTGGCCGGCAAGGCGGCGGTCGAAGCCGAGGGCGGGACCTTCCCGGACCACCCCTCCTACGCGGTGATCGACGCCATGGTGGACGCCCACCGTCGCGGCGGTCGCGCCGCCGGTGCGGGCTTCTACGAGTACGTTGACGGCAAGCGGGTGGGCCTGTGGCCGGCGCTGCCCGAGACGTTCGGCGGCAACGAGCAGATTTCGTTCAACGACATGGCTGAGCGGATGCTGTTCATCGAGGCCATTGAGACCGTCAAGTGCGTGGACGAGGGCGTGCTGCGCAGCACAGCAGAGGCCAACATCGGCTCCATCTTCGGCATCGGGTTCCCGGCCTGGACCGGCGGCGTGCTGCAGTACATCAACGGCTACGACGGCGGCCCGGCCGGCTTCGTGGCGCGAGCGCAGGAACTGGCGGCCGCGTACGGCGAGCGGTTCACCCCGCCGGCGTCGCTGGTGGCGCTCGCCGAGTCCGGCGGTAGGTACGAGTAGTCCGTGACGACGGTACAGCCGGCGGCCGGTGCGGGTGCGACTCCCACCGGCCGCTCGCGGCTGTCGGCCCAAGAACGGCGCTCGCAGTTGACTGAGGTGGGCCTGGAGTTGCTCGCCGACCGGCCAATTCACGAGCTCGCGCTCGACGAGGTGGCCGATCGGGCGGGCATCTCGCGCACCTTGTTGTTCCACTACTTCCCGACCAAGAGTGACTTCTACGCGGCGGTGGTGGAGCGGGCCGGGCAGCGGCTGTTGGCCGGTGGCAAGGCACCGACCGGTGCGCCGGGGCCGGAGCGGGTGCGGTCGCTGATCGCGGGGTACCTGCGGCTGGTGGAGTCGTCGCGGGACCTGTACGTGCGGCTGGTGCGAGGCGCGGCCGGGGGAGACCCGGCGGTGATGCGGACCATCGACGAATTGCGCACAGCGCTGATCCCGACGTGGGTGGCGGCGGCGGGGGTGCCGGAGGAGTCGGCGGACGACGCGGTGACGGCGCTGTTGGTGCGTGGGTGGCTGGTGGGCCTGGAGGAAGTGGCGCTGGCGTGGGACCCGGTGGTGGTCGATCGGGCGGTCCTCACTGAAGCCC
>JAUPKO010000759.1 GCA_030837395.1 Actinomycetota bacterium
AGGAGCTCACCCGCGATTGCCGGCGCCGTGCCGCCAGGTCTGGGGGCCGGCGTCGCGGCCAGCCGTTCGTAGGCCTCTCGCAGCGAGGAGACCTCAACCACGTCCAGGCCAAGGGCGGCACCTTCGGCCACGACGTCCACCCGTGCCCCGTCCCGCGGGTCCACCGCGAACTCTTGGCCCTGGGGAATCAGCACGGTCTCCAGCCCGGCGGCCGAGGCCTCTCGCAGGGTCGCCGGGATCCCCGTCACGTTGGCGATCCCGCCAGAGGGCAGCACACTGCCCAGCAGCGTGGCCGACTCTGTGAGCCGGGCTTGCGCGCGGTCCGCCGCGAGCACACCCACCGCCAACAGCGCCGAGTCGACGGAGCCCTCGTCAGTGTTGCTCGGCTGGAATTCGATCGTGAGCCCGCGCGGGTCGACGCCGGCAGCGAGGGTGCCCACCGTGGCAGCGGACCAGGCGGCCGAGGTCCAGGACTCGCCGACCCGCGCCGGTTCGGCGATCACCACCGAGAACCTGCCCTCGGCGGTATCGGCGCGGGACGCGGACACTGCAATCTCCACCGATCCGGCACCCCCGCCACTCTGCGTGCCATGGGAGTGCAGCAGAGCCTTGAGGTCGACCTCGTTGAACACTGTTCCCCCGGTTGCGCAGCCCGCAACCAGGGCGACCACCGTCGCCGCGCCGACGGCTGTGCCGGCCCAGCACGGGCTTATTCGCCGTGCCGCCGCCGCCATGCGTTCAGGCTAGCGCCGCATAGTGCCCGACGGCCTTGTCTGCGGTCGCATTGACGCGGTCCCTTCACGCCTGACAGGGTGCGATGGTGAAGCCGATCCGCCCGTGGAGTGGCGCTCCGGCTGTGACGCTCATGTGCGTGATGGTGCTGGCGTCCGGCTGCGGGTCCGGTGCCGACGATCAGCCCACTACTGCGGCGACGACGCAGGTGGCCACTGACGACACTGTGATCAGCACCGCCACCGAGGCCCCCGTGACCCTGGCGGCCGGTCAATCGCTACTGGTCACAGAGGCGGGTTCGATCACGGCGAAGGCGCAGGCTGAAGCGGGTGCCATCGCCGGTCAGGGCGGTCAACTCAAAGTCACCAACGAGGGCCTGGTCGACACGGGCACTGCTGTCAACACAGCGGGGATCAAACTCGTGGGCGACGGTGTGACGGTGATCAACCGCGGCTGGCTGCGCGCAGGCGGCAACAACAGCGCGGCGGTGGAGGTCGTGGGCGACGACGCCGCCGTGACCACCACCGGAGGCATGACCTCGGGGGTGACCGGGCAGCAGGACCAGCCGGTGCGCGCGTCCGGCGACAACGTGGGAATCTCGGTCGTCGGCGATCGGGCCCAGGTCACTGCGGCAGGGACCTTCGTCAGCACGGTCGACCAGGGACGTTGGGTGTCGGTCACCGGCGGCACAACGGCCCTCAACGCCGACGGCACCTTCGAGTCCTTCGGGCCCAACTCCGCCGCCTTCGCACTGGTCGGCGTGGACGCCGTGGCGACGGTGAAGGGCCGCTACGCCACACATGGGCCGATGTCGGGCTTCATCTCGCTGACGAACGCCGACAGCGGGTCCCTGGAGGTGGCGGCGAGTTTTCGCAGTGAAGGTGAGGACTCCGGGGGAATCGCGGCGTCGGGCAGCCTGTTGGCGGTCACCGTGGCGGGGAGCTTGACCACGGCGGGCCGCAACTCACCCGGGATCGCGCTCACGTCGAGGGTCGGCGGGCCACTCGGCGGGGGGCTGGGGCTGACGTCCAATGGCGCGATCACCACGTCCGGCGACGGGTCGCCGGGCATCACACTGACGGCAGGCAACTCCAGCGTGGACCTCACTGGCAAGGTCGCCACCACCGGCCAGGACTCGCCGGGCCTGGTGATCGACGGGGCCGATGTGCAGGTGAGTATCACCGGTCCGATCAGCACCACCGGGGCAGCCTCACCGGCGATCGTCGTGACCGAATCAAGCTCGAAGGTCGTCATCACCTGTGCCGCAGGCCTCACACTGTCCGTGGCCCAAGGACCGGTGGTGCAGGTGCCGACCGCTGCGGTGTTGTTCCAGGGGTGCCCCACCGGCTGAGGCGGTCGGTGTCGTCGGACGCAGGAGAGAGGCAGGCACATGCACTTCGGAGTCGACTACTACCCGGAGCACTGGGATGCCGAGCTCATGGCCGAGGACATCGCTCGGATCGGTGCGATGGGTGCCGACATGGTGCGGATCGGCGAGTTCGCCTGGCACCTGATGGAGCCGACCGAGGGCGCTTACGACTTCACGTTCTTCGACGGCGTGCTCGAGGAGTTGCGAGAGGGCGGGCTGGTGGCCATGTTCGGCACGCCGACCGCCACCTTCCCGGCGTGGCTGGCCGCCGCCCATCCAGAGATCCTGGGCGCTGGCCCCGACGGCCTGCCGCGGGTGTTCGGTGGCCGTCGGCAGTACTGCTACAACTCCCCGGTCTACCGGGACTACTGCACGCGGATCGTCACCGCACTGGTGTCGCACTACGCCGACGAGCGGACCATCGTCAGTTGGCAGATCGACAACGAGTTCGGCCACGAGGGTTCCGACGACTGCTACTGCGCGAACTGCCAGGTGGCCTGGCGGGACTGGCTGGCGGCCAAGTACGACGGCATCGACGACCTCAACCGCAGGTGGGGGACCATCTTCTGGGGCCAGACCTACAACGGCTTCGATGAGGTGCCGTGTCCGTTGCCGACCATCACCACGCACAGTCCGAGCCTGAAGCTGGACTGGGCGCGGTTCCGATCGGACTCGCTCAACGACTTCGCACGCAGTCAGATCGCGCTCGTTCGCAGCCTCAAGGGGCCCCACCAGAGCGTCACCACCAACCTGTGTGGCGGGTTCTTCGGCAAGCTATTCGATCACCGCACCAACGTCGCGGACCTCGACTTCGTCTCCTACGACAACTACCCGGTGTGGGGCGGCCTGGTCGAACCGATGGAGCCCGCAGAGATCGCCATGACGCTGGACTTCGTGCGCGGCCTTCGGCGGGCGAACTTCTGGATCGTCGAGCAGTTGATGGGGGCGCAGGGTCACGACGTGATCGGTTACCTGCCCCGGCCCAAGCAGGCGCAGATGTGGGCCTATCAGGCGTTCGGCCACGGCTGCGAGTCCATGCTGTGGTTCCGTTGGCGTGGCATGACCCGTGGCGCCGAGCAGTACTGCCTGG
>JAUPKO010000760.1 GCA_030837395.1 Actinomycetota bacterium
ATCTGCCTTTCGTCCCAGCCCCGCACAGGTTTCTCCGAGGCCGCTGCGCCGTGTGTGGTGCGCCGGAAAGCCTTGAGCGCGAAGGTCGCGAGAACTACGCCTACTCGTTTATCCACGACGCGTACCCGACGAAAGAAATGAAGGACATGAAGTTCGACATCATCGTCACCAACCCTCCCTTCCGTAAAATGTCGGTGTGTTGTGGCAGCTTCTGTTGCTGTGGAACAACACGACGACTCTCGCTGGAGGTTGTGTTGGGCGCGGCAGCCTAGCCGGTCGTATACCGCGAGGTCCTATGTCCTTGCCGACTTCCCGGATCTGGCAGAGCGTGAGGTTGCGCTCGGAATTCGTCCTGGGCAGCCATTTCTCCTGATGGCCGATGGTCGGCCGGACGTTGAGGTTCTGGAGTTCTTCCGGTCGGTGGCGTTCCAGTCGTTGGCTGGCGGGTCGCAGGAGTCCTACGCTCCGGACATCCAGCTGTTTCTCTCTTTCCTGTCCGTTCAAGGCATCGACTGGAGGGCTGCCACATTCGAGCATCTTGCGGACTATGAATTCTGGCGCCGTCGCGACCAGCAGAATACGGATCGTGTTGGAGCGGCGACATTTTCACGGGATCTGGCGGCAATCAAGAAGTTCTACGACTGGCAGCAGTGGCGTGGCAACGTGGTTGTTTCTCCTGTCGCCCGGCGCAAGTCCAACTCGGCTGGGGACTCGGCATCCACGCGGTTGAAACCGAGCGCTGTCCGATCGGTCCAATTGAAGTGGCTGACGCCACGGGCCTACAAACGCTGGCGCGACGTCGGCCTCGGTGGCTACTGCGGCGACGGCCGGAGGGACGCGACTTGGCGAGGACGCAACGACGGCCGGAATCTGGCATTCACCGAGGTGCTGTGGTCGAGCGGACTGCGACTGCGTGAGGCCGGAACGCTGGTCCTGGGAGAAATCCCCAGCGCTGAGGTCCAAGTGCGTTACGCCAAGGCCCGGATAGGGCAAGCGGTCGCGAAGGGTCGCGGCCGTGAATTCTGGATCAGCACCGCCGCGCTGAAACATATTGACAACTATGCCATTTCAACCCGAGCGGCAGCAGTTCACCGGGCCCAATCCGAAGGGCGTTACGAGGCGCTGACCGACATCAAGATCGTCGACACGGTGGACCATCACCGCCGCGTCCACTTCACCAACCGGGACGGAACCAAGGGGACGGTACCGCTGGACAGTCTCGACGCGAGGGATCGGCTCAACTTCTACACCGCCACTGATCGCGGGCTTGAACCATGGATGATCTGGCTGTCCGAAGCCGGCCTTCCGCTGCCGTACCGCACCTGGGAGGCGATCTTCTCCACGGCGAACAAGCGGTGTCAGACCCTTGGGGTAGACATCCATTGTCATCCGCATATGCTGCGCCATTCGTTCGCCCTGAGGATGTTGGTCACGTTGATCTACGCACACGAACGCAAGATGGGCATCACTCCCGCCGAACGGCGCGAGTATCGTCACATCTTTGGCGACCCTTGGGTTTTGGTTCAAACGCTGCTGGGCCACGCCAGCCTGGAAACTACCCGCAACTGCTACCTCGAACCGGTGTCGGGCCTGCAGGTGGACCTGTTCCTCAATGACGACGTGGCCGAAGATACATCGATCTCCGACTTCATCACGCACATCGCGACGTCGGCTCCCGGAATCGTCGACACCGAGGAGCTGTGAGTGGCGGCCTCGCGTAGGACAGCGGCACTGCCCGCGGGCAAGTACGCCCGACCCACCCCGGTAGACCCTGAGCTTCGGCAGCTCCGCTTCACCGACGAGGCGGGACGCACGAGGACATTCTCATTCGATGACGTCCACGGCCCCGTTGAACTGATCGACGACCTGGTCACCGCACTGGCGAATGGTTCCCAATCCGGTGGCCGTTGGCGCACACTGGCCACCGTTGACGCGGCGGTGAGCGCCGCGCGGCAATTGATCACCTACCTGGGTACGGAGTTCCCGGCCGTCCACTCGATCACCGATTTCGGTCCCGAGGTGTGGTGGGCGTGGCGGGCTGCCAAGGAAAGTCAGTCCCGCTGGCCGGGGCAAGTGAATCTCATGCGGACCGTACTGGCGGAGTCGCTGCGTCTTCCCGAAACCACACGGAAGGCGATGCGCGCGAAGGCCGTGAAGCCTCGGAAACGGCTGCCGGAGAACGATTCCTACAGTCGCGACGAGTTCGGACGGATCCGCAGGGCCGCCAAGGGCGAGGTACGTCAAGCGCTCCGAAGAATCCGGACCAACACCGAAAGGCTGCACCGGTACCGCGAGGCTGGCGATGTCGGTGATGGAATTATGTTCAAGGCCGGCGGGTCGCGGTGGAGCACCGGATCGCTCCTGGAGTATCTGTCACGAAACGGGATGCTTCCCTCGCAGTACCTTGCGAACCGAGTGGTCCTGAAGGGCTGCTTCGACCTGGCCGGTGTGTCGAGTCCGGCGCAGGCACTGTTCCCGTCGATCCGGGAAATCTATTGCTTGATGGTGCTTCTCGTGTGCGAGCGAGGATTCAACCTCTCGGTCATGGACAACCTCACCGCGACCTCATTCAGGGCATCCGATGGTGCCAGCGAAGACTCGGTATACACCGTCAACACCGACAAACCGAGAAGAGGAACCAAGCGCTACAACGCCGAAATCCTCGCCGGCGACGCCGGAAAACTGTGGGAGAACGCTGTCAGCTTGACCCAGCCATGCCGCACGGCACTCGCGGAGCTCGGAACCCCGTCGGACAAGTTGCTTATCGCCCACCGGCACAAGAACCTCACCGACGGTGGCCCGTTCCGGCAGGAATGGTTGACCGCGGGTATCGGCGATCACTGCATGGCCGATGCGGGCCTGCTGGCCGACGACGGGACACCGTTGCGGGTGAGTCTGCGACGGCTGCGGTTGTCCGAGCAGGTGTTGAACCAACATGCCCGGCAGAACAGTGAATCGGTCAGCGAAGACACCTACCGCGCCCCCGATCCGGCCACCGCAGCAGGGGCTGCCGACACCATCATCGACGGACAGGCCGATGCCGTCGCCCATGCCAAAGCCACGGTTGCGATCCGCTCGCTGAGCGCCGCCGAAGTGACTGCGGCACGCGGAGACCCGGAAACTGCCGCGACACAGCTCGGTGTCCCGGTGCCGACGCTGAAGCTGCTGCTTGCCGGAAGCCTCGACACCGCCACCACCGCGTGCGTCGATTTCTTGAACAGCCCTTTTGCCGCCACCGCGGGCGAGCCGTGCCCGGCTTCGTTCTTTGCCTGTTTTACCTGCACGAACGCGGTCGTCACTCCCGATCACCTGCCGCGGCTCATCACGCTGCTCGATGCCCTCGACAATGTCGCCACCCTAGTTGCGCCGGCCCGGTGGGAGACGGACTACCGGGACCACTTCGCCCGACTGCAAGCGATTCTCGATCAGAACGCAACGAACGCCGAGATTGACGATGCCCGCCGCCATGTCACCGACACTGACCGCGAAGTCGTCATTGCGCTCATCGGAAGGAATCTCGACGCGTGAGCACTGCAGCCGCCAACTCCTGGCCACAGCAGACTGGTCAGCTTGAACTTGGCGACAGTGACCTGGTCATCGCCGACATCGAGCGGGTGCCGGAAGAACGGCGAAGACTTCTCGCCAGCGTGGGCGACAACCGCTGGGATCTCACACCATTGGTGCACAAACAGACCGTGGCGGGCATCGCGTTGAGCGTCGTCTTCGACACCTTCCCGCCGCGCTATGTCGCCACGGCCAAGCGATTGATCTGGGCAAGCATCAACAAGCCGACACCGGTCGAGGACCTGGAACGCTCCTCGGCAGCGCGCAGTCAACTCGCCCCGTCCACCGTTTGCGCGTTCGCGCGACTCCTGCGGCGATGGATGACCTGGCTGGCAGAGAAGGATATTTACGAGTTCAGCGCGGTCACCGACGCCACCTACGACGAATATGCCGAGCACCTCAAACGACACCGCGCCTCACGCGAGACCGTGGGCTACATGCTCTTCGCCGTCACCCGTGCCTGGCTTTACGCTCCCTACCTTCCCGAAGCCGACCGCCTCGCACGCCCACCATGGGAGAACAGCCAAATCGGACGCGCGTCCGTGCTCGGCCCTGCGAACTGGTCAAGCGAGAACAAGACAACCCCTATTCATCCGCAGACGATGGCAGGCCTACTGGTGTGGGCGATGCGCTTCGTCACCGACTTCAGCGACGACATCCTTACCGCAAAGGCACTGAAAGCGACGCCTTGCGATGTCCCGCCGAGCCTCCAAGGGCTCACGCACTACCAACGGTTCCGTGCCTATGCCGAAAAGCGTCGTCAAGGGTCGCAGACGGTACCTGGGTGGGTGGCTCCCAATCGGCCGCACATGCGCTCTCTGGCAAAGGGATTCATCGGCTGGCAGCTCGGTCTATCTCCCCAAGAAACCAAGTCGATCGGCCCGCATTACCTGGCAGCGGACCTGGCACCGAGCGACGAAGCGCACTTGCCCATGCCGATCACAGGCTCCATCGACGGGAAAGCCTGGACACCCGCGATCACCTTCTATGAGGTCGAGGAGCTATGCCGCCACTTGGCGACCGCCGCGTTCATCGTCGTCGCCTACCTGACCGGAATGCGCGGGGAGGAGTGCCGCGCACTGGAGCGCGGATGCTGCCGGTCCCACACCGACCCCACGACCGGGCAACTCCACTACCGCATTCACGGAAGGACCTTTAAGGGAGCACTTGACCAGTCGGGCAACGCAATACCCGCCGGTGTCGAGCGAGAACAACCCTGGCTAGCCATCGCACCCGTAGCGAAGGCCGTCGCCGTGATCGAAGCACTGAACCCCACCACCCAACTACTGTTTCCGACCGACGCCTTCTCGAGCTGGTCCCGCGTTGCAAACGCAGGAAAGTCCGTCCACCCGCGCATGGTCCGCGACCGCATCCAAGACTTGATCGATTGGAGCAATAGCGCCGCCGTGAGGCTCGAACGTCCTCACGAAGTGATCCCTGCCGACCCCGAGGAAGCCGTGACCGTCAAGCGTTTCAGGCGAACGTTGGCCTGGTTCATCTACCGCAAACCTGGCGGCCGAGTAGCCCTCGGTGTGCAGTACGGACACCTGCGCGGCTACACCACCGACGGCTACGGATCACGGGTCGCCAGCGGCCTCAGAGACGTCTTCCCGATGGAGGAAGCCCTCGCCCGAGCCGACTACCTCGAAGACGCACACCAGCGCCTCGAAAACGGTGAGCACGTCAGCGGCCCGGCCGCCGACCGATACACCCAGTCCGTCCACCTCTTCGACCGGCAATTCCGCGGCCGCTACATGAGCAACAAGCAGGCAGCCGCCCTACGCACCAACCCCCAACTGCGCATCTACGACAACCCGCAACAGTTCGTCACCTGCTGCTACGACCAATCCAAGGCTCTATGCCACCCCGACCGGCAGGTCACGGCAAGCCAGCACCGCTCACCTGATGTCTCACACTGCCAACCCGGATGCGGAAACATCGCCCGAACCGACCAGAACGTCATCCAAATCCGGGACGCCATCGCTCAGCACGAGGCCGAGATCGACTCGACCACAACGCCGATACCGCTACGCGGCCGGCTCGAACAACGCATCAATGCCCTCCAAGCCATCGTCGACGAGCATCAAAACAATGAGAAGGCGCGATGACCGATCAGGCCGACGAGCATGTGCGCCGCGCGATCCGCGACGCCATGGATCGACTCATCGCCGGCAAACCACTGCATTCCGACGGCAAGCTCACCGTGAAGTCACTCGCCGAGGAGGCAGGCGTCAAACGGTGGCTGCTGACACATCGGCACACCGACCTGCAGGACGAGTTCCGGGTGCGCATCGCGAACACGGACGTAGAGCCGCCGGTGATTCGCGTGTTGCAGGAAGAGAAGGTGGCAGCTGCGAGGAAGGTGAAGGAGCTGACCGCCGACGTCACCGCACTCACCGCGACGATCCACCAACTCGAGCGCATCATTCAGGTGCTGGCCCTGGAGAACCAGAACCTCGGGGCCGTCCGAGCTGTTCAGGGCAAAGTCGTAACCCTGACCACCACAAGAGGCGCCCCAGGCTGATCGTGGAGCGGGGTGGGATGCCGGCGTCTTCGATATCTTGTCGATAGCGTCAAAACCGGCATCATCCTCGGCTAAGCTCGGCCAAACTCGGTCACACCGGGATTGTTGCCGAAGCGGAGGTTGCCATCGTCATGTCTGAGCCCTGGTTGTCCGCCGACGATATCTCCACCCACCTCGGCGTCACAAAGGACACCGTCTACCTGTGGATCGCCGACAAGGCGATGCCCGCCCACAAGGTCGGCCGCCTGTGGAAATTTCAGGCGAGCGAGGTCGACGACTGGGTCCGAGGCGGGGGTGCTGAGACGACGGGCGAGGCGAGCTCTCCCAGCTAAACAGCCTTCAATCTTTGTCTGTCGGGTTCGCTATCTTGATCGACTTGCAAATTGCCGGAAGGGGGCAACGATGATGACAGCCAACCAGCGTTACGCGCTTTCATTCACCAGTGGTTCGCTGCTGACTCGCGAGGCCCTCATCGCCGTACCGATCTATCTGCGCGAACGTGATTGGTCTACGACCCGCGCAAGGATCAAGGACGAAAACCTACTCCAGACCCGCGCTGCGCGATCGAACACCCGCCTGCTGGGCGCGCTTATTCCGAGGCTTCAAGTGCTCACTGACGCCGAGCTCCAGATCGTCGCAGACGGGACGTCTACCGAGCGCGGTCACCTAATGTGGGCGGCAGCGTGCCGCCAGTACGACCTGATTGGGGAGTTCGCCGAGGAAGTGCTGCGTGAACGCTTCCTTACCCTGGCGGGCGAGGTGACATATGAGGAGTTCGACTCCTTTTACCGCAGCAAGGCCATCTGGCACGACGAACTGGACGCGATCACGGACACCTCGTACAAGAAGGTCCGGCAGGTGGTGTTCAAGATGATGGTCGAAGCTGGCCTGCTAACCAAACACGGCTTGATCGAGCCGACTTCGCTTTCGGCAGGTGTCGCTGACTGCCTCAGACACCGCACCCCTAGCGACATTCGATTCTTCCCCACGAAGGCGGCGTGATGACGATGTCAAACAGGACCAC
>JAUPKO010000761.1 GCA_030837395.1 Actinomycetota bacterium
GGCGTACGCGGCGGCATGGCAGCGGGCCGTGCCGGGGCGGGTGGTGATCGCCAGCAATCAGGTGGAGTACTCGCTGTTGAACCGAGGGGTGGAGCGCGAGGTCGTTCCGGCGGCGCAGAAACTGGGGTTGGGGGTGCTGGCATGGTCGCCGCTGGGGCGTGGCGTGCTGACCGGCAAGTACCGCAACGGAACCCCGAACGACAGCAGAGGTGCCAGCCAATCGTTCGCCCAGTTCGTCCAGCCGTACTTCTCCGAGCGGGCGTCGGGGATCGTGGACGCGGTGGTCACGGCCGCGAACGGCTTGAGTGTGACGCCGGTGGAGGTCGCACTGGCGTGGGTTCGCGATCGGCCCGGGGTGACGGCGCCGATCGTCGGACCGCGGACCGTTGCGCACGCCAGGAGCGCCGTGGCCAGCGAGGGGGTGTCGCTGCCGGACGAGATCCGCACCGCCCTCGACGACGTGTCGGCGATCGACTTGGGCTACCCCGACCACGGCTGGAACCAGCGCTAGCCCTGCCCCGGGCGAAGCGGTCGGCGCGTCAGGCCAGGCGGGCGACCTCCTCCAGCACCTGCACGCCGAACTCGAGGGCGGCCACCGGCACGCGCTCGTCGGCGGCGTGGAACATGGCCCAAAACTCGGTGTCGTCAGGCAGGCGAAGCGGCGAGAAGCCGAAGTAGCGCACGCCGAGTTTCGAGAAGGCCTTGGCGTCGGTGCCACCGGTCATCAGGAAGGGCACGACGACGCCCTCGGGGTCGAATCGCCCCAAAACCTCGGTGATCACCGTGGCGAGGTCACCGGCGAAGGGCGTCTCCAGGGCGATGTCGAGATTGGCATAGCTGAAGTCCGTGCCGTCGGGGAAGTAGCCCTGCAGCGCCGCCAGGGCGGCATCCTGCTGGCCGGGCAGGAACCGCATGTCCATGCCGACCTTCGCGGCCCCCGGAACAATGTTGTGTTTGTAGCCGGCGTCGAGCATGGTCGGGTTCACTGTGGTCCGCACGGCCGCGCCCAGCACGCGTGAGATTCCGCCGACCTGCTCGGCCAGCACGACCCGATCATCGAGCACCAACTGCTCGCCGATCAGGCCTTCGACGACTGAGACGAACCTCGTCATGGCCGGAGTCAACTCCACGCCGAAGGGATGCTGCACCAGACCCGCTAACGCCAGCACCAGGTGCTGCACCGGGTTGTCGTCGTGGATCAGCGAGCCGTGACCGGCCGTGCCCCCGAGCGTGGCGGTGACCCAGGCCAGCCCCTTTTCGCCGGATTGCACCGGGTAGATGCGCCGCCCGTTGGGCAGGGTGACCGAGTACCCACCGACCTCGCCGAGGGCCTGCGTCGCGCCGTGCAGCAACTCGGGCCGGTTGTCGGCGATCCAATGGGCACCGTGGTGGCCACCGGCCTCCTCATCCGGGGTGAACAGCAGCGCGATCGACCGCCGTGGTGTGATGCCGGCCCGCGCCCAATGTCGGACGACCGCCAGGATCATGGCGTCCATGCCCTTCATGTCGACGGCGCCGCGGCCCCAGATCACACCGTCGTCGTCGATCAACCCGGAGAACGGTGGATGGGTCCACTCCTCGGCGACTGCGGGCACGACGTCAAGGTGCCCGGTGAGCAGCACTGGCGGCAGGCTCGGGTCGGCGCCCGCCAAGAAGGCGCTGACCCCCACCCGGGCCGCCGAGGTCGTGGCGAACACCTCGGACTCGATGCCCACCTCGGCCAGGCGCTGTGCCACGTAGTCGGCGGCGGCGGACTCACCCGGGCCAGTGCCGTCTCCCGGATTGGAACTGTCGATCCGGATGAGGTCGACCACGAGTTCGATGACGTCGCGCACCATGACAGCAACCGAAGCATCCTCCGGGTCCGAGTCGGCGGCCAGGTGAGAGTTGTTGGACATGGATTCATCTTGCCCCACCGATTACCGTTAGCCCCATGCACAGCGATGCGACCACCGTCGAGGAGTACCTCCAAACGATCCCGCCGGAGCGTGGCGAGCAACTGCGCCAGGTGCTTGACGAGATTCGGCCGCATCTGCCAGAGGGCCTGAGTGAGGAGATGTCCTACGGGATGATCACCTGGGTGGTGCCGCTGGAACGCGAGCCCGACACCTACAACGGCCGGCCACTGACCTACGCCGCGCTGGCCAGCCAGAAGCAGTACATGTCGCTCTACCTCATGACTGTCTACGGCGGTGCGATGACGGAGGAGGAATTCCGGGCTCGTTGGTCGGGCCCGAAGAAGCTGAACATGGGCAAGTCCTGTGTGCGCTTCAAGGACGTCTCCGAGTTGGACTTCGGACTGATCAACGAGGTGCTTGACGCGGTGAGCGTCGATGCCTTCGTGGATACGAACCGGGAACTGCAGGCCGACCGCAAGAAGCGTTGATGCTCACGAGGGTCCGGTTGGCGGGGGCACGCGCACCGTTGCTAGTCTGGTCGCACCCAGGGCCCCTCCCAGGCCCATGTCCGGGTGGCGGAATAGGCAGACGCGCTAGCTTGAGGTGCTAGTGCCCTTTATCGGGCGTGGGGGTTCAAGTCCCCC
>JAUPKO010000084.1 GCA_030837395.1 Actinomycetota bacterium
CAACAACCTCGCCAAGAAGGCGCAGGCCCTGCTCGATGCCCGCTTGGACACCGTCAAGCAGCTCGGCAACCTGCTCGATCAGAAGGCCAAGAAGGAAAAGGAGCTCGCCGACCTGGCTGAAAGCATCGACAAGGCCATCACTCAGTGCGTGGACGCCGGCTGGAAGCCCGACGAGCTCGCCCAGTTGGGGATCCCCAAGCCCGGCAAGCGTCGCGCCAGCAAGCCCGTCGCCTCGGCCGCAACTCCGCCGCCCCCACCGGCGGCGCCCTAACGGCATGTCCAGCGGCGACGAAGTCACGGCCATCCTCGACCAACTCCGGGGCCTCCTCGGAGAGGGGACTCCGGTGACCGCGCCGCTGCCGTCCACGATCCCCGCCGAGATCCAGAGCCGACTCGACAAGCTGCCCAACGGATTAGGTGAAGCCATCGAAGCGGCGATCGCCTCCCGCAAGAGCCAGGCCGAGATCACCGCGGAACTCGCGCAAGTCGACCCCTCGCTGGTCCCGGTCATCGACCAGTCCGCGGCCAACGTGACCGCCGGCCGCACCGACATCGACCGCACCAAACAGGACTACGTCGGCCGCCGCAACGCGCTGGCCCCCGTCGAACGCACCCCAGCCGGCCAAATGGCCGTTCTGGCCACCAAGGTCGCCGCCGTCACCGACGGGGCCGACTCACTGCGCGCCCAACTCCCGCCGGCCGATCTGCGCCGCGTCCTGGTCGACGAACTGGCCCGCCGCTACTACCAGCAAGCCAAAGCCGCCGCCCAAGGCATGCCGATGGCGGCCGCGGCGGCCGGCAGCCCCGCCGGACAGGCCGCCGGGATGGGCGGCCGGGCCGCCGGCGGCAACCCCCTGACTGCGCTGTCGAGCCTCTCCTCGGCTCCCACCTCGGCGTTGTCGAGCCTGTCCTCCCCGGCCAGCTCGCTGCTGAACTCCGCCTCCAGCCCTCTGCAGCAGCTCTCCGCCCTGGGCCGCGGCTCCTCATCCTCGCCGTACGGCGCCGCCGGCATTTTCGAACGCACCCCCGAAGGGGCGCTGCCACGAGGCCTGGCCAACGAGCGCGGACTGCAGCGCCAAACCATCCTGGCCGCCAGGGCGATCAGCGCCGCCTTCCCCGAACTTCGTGAGATCGGCGGCTGGCGCCGCGACGCCCTGAAGTGGCACCCCAACGGCCTGGCGATCGACGTGATGATCCCCAACCCCACCAGCGCCCACGGCAAGGCCCTCGGCGATCGGGTACTGGCGTTCGTGATGGCCCACGCCAAGCGCTTTGGGCTCGACCACGCCATCTGGCGTCAAACCATGTACACCCAGGGCTCTTCTCCCCGGTTGATGGGCAACCGGGGCAGCTTCACCCAAAACCACATGGACCACGTCCACATCGCCACCAGTGGTGGCGGCTACCCGCGTGGGGGAGAGACCTATGTGCTCTAACGCCCGGCGCCTCAGAAGGTTTCACCAGCAGGAAGGATCTTCGATCCGATGACCCAACCGACGACCTCGAACCCGCCCGTTCCGGTGGAACCCCGAAAGTTCCAGACCGAAACCCAGTGGGGAACCTGGGATCAGAACCAGAACAACGGCAGCGTCGGGCTCTCGTTGCCCGGCTGGGCGCTGCCTTCCGATCCCAGCCAGTACATCGGCAAGAACGACCCCTACTGGACCACCACGTTGGCCAACGCGCAGAACGCCTACGGGGATCCCGGCATCCGCTACAACACCGACGACATCTCCCAGCCGCGATACCTGCAGTTCAGCGACGGCACCCCGCTGCCCAAAGACGGCACCGTCCTGTACCACAACACCGAGGCCAAACAGAACTTCATCCGCAACACCGACGGTTCACTGACTCGGCAGGATTTCAACGGAAACCCCATCGGCACAGGAGCATTCAGCCCGTCCGGCTACCGGCAGGTCGGCGACCAGTACGCCCCGGTCGACTCTTCCGGCAACCAGGTGTCCCCGCTGATCGGGGCCTCGGCGCTGCCCTCCAATGTCGCCGCCCGCGGCAACGGCATCCTCACTCCCACCAGCGGTAACGGCGACTACTACACCGTCGACCCCGCCACCGGCCAGGTCAACTACTTCGACAAAGACGGCAACCCGATCAGCGAACAGAACTATCTGGCCAACGCCCCGCAAGCCAAACCGGGCGACGCCCAGGCCCCAGCCGGCGGTCGTGCTGGGGCGAACTCCGTTCCGGTCCCGCCTGTTTCGCAGACGCCGATGCAAAGCGAACTTGTCAGCATCCCCACCGGGATGACCCGCCCGATGTACCCGTCCTGGGCCACCGAGGTCGACCCGGACATCCCCAACCAGATGACCGCGGTGATGGTCCGGCTGTTCAGCCTGTTCGGCAGTGGCACCCCCGCGCAGAGCGCTCTGCCGGACTTCCCGTTCAACACCGCCACCGGCGACAAGTCCGGCATCGACTCCTATGACGCAGTCAAGAACCAGTTCGTTCAGATCGAGAGCCAGTTCGATGCGGCCGCCAAGGCCTACCGGGATGCGGTGACCAACTCCGCCTATCGCACCGAAGCCGGCCGCCAAGCCATCAACAGCGCGATCGCGACGTTCAACACCAGTGTCGCCAGCCTCCCCGAAAAGGACTGGGCAGGGCTGCTGTCCGCCGAATCCACCCTCCTGGATCAGGTCAAGACGCAGATCGTCAACACCTCCACCCACCAGGGCGACCCCGTCCCGGCCAACCCCGACCCGGCCCCGGGGGCTGCGCCCGTGCTGCCGACCCCGCCGGCCGACGATCCGGGTGCCGGCGCACCTGGGGGCCTGGATCCCGCCGCGGCCGCTGCTGTCCCCGTCCCCGCCCCCGTTGTTCCGGGTGCATCCGAGCCGTCTCGCGACGAGGTGAAAGACCCGCCGGCGACGCTGGATGATCTTGTGCAGGCCCTGGGCAATACCCCCGCTGCGGCGGCCCCGATGGCGGCCAATCCGTTAGGGGCGATGAATCCGCTCGGCGCCATGGGCGGCATGAATCCGCTCGGCGGGCTGGGCGGCCTCGGCGGGGTGAACCCCTTGGGGGCCCTGGGCGGCCTGCCGGGCCTGGGCGGCCCGGCCAGCCCGGTCACTCCACTGCCTGAAGCTGCCAAGCCTGCTCCGGTCACGCCGTTGGAGGCGAAAGCTCCTGAGAGCCCACCGGTTTCGCCGATCACCCCCGCCGGTGCGGCGGCCTCGACCCCGCCGCCGCCGGATGGCCTGCTGCCCG
>JAUPKO010000762.1 GCA_030837395.1 Actinomycetota bacterium
CCCACACCAGATCCTCACCCTCATGGGCCTACCCCTGACCAGCGGAACCACCCCTTGACCAGGAACGATGACTTTGCGCGTCGCCCTGCCAGCGGGGATGGGGGTGTGGAACCCTGATCAAATCAGATTGGATCTGATCGGAGGGTCGAGTGGCGGTTTCCGGTGCAGGGGTGCCTGACTCGGTTCTGGGCCGACTCTTGCAGGAGGTGTCCTGGGAGGGCAGGCGCATCCGGGCTTACCGTGACGGCGGGCGGGGTTTCGAGAACGTGTTGGCCGCTGAGGCGCTGGCCGGGTTGGACTTCCTGCCGCGCCAGGTGTTCCTGGGGGCGGTGCTGTCGGCCGCTCACGGCGCGGACGAGGCCCGGGCGAAGGTGGGTCTGGAGGTCGAGGACCTGAAGGTCAGTCTGTTGCCCGATGAGGTGGTTCTGGCGCCCAGTCGTGTGGCGCGTGGTGAGCGGTTGATTGTCCAGCCGGATGGGTTCATGTCCTCACCGAACTGCCTGGTCCTGGTCGAGGCCAAGCGGATCCGACGGGGCTCGTTCCAGCCGGAGCAGTTGGCCCGCGAGTACGCCGCGGTGATCCGAGAGGCGGCCGACCGGACTCCGTTGTTGTTGTTGATCCTGGGAAATCCGCCACCGGTGAGGGTGACCGGTCAAGGGCGGATGAGCATAACCGACGCGATCAGCCGACACCTGGGATCGGTTCTGACCCGGATGGATGACCCACCCCACGACGAGACCACCTTGATCACCGGCCTGGACGACACCATCACATGGATCACATGGCACGAGATCGCGACCGTCGTCGACGCCCAACGCACACGATGGGGACCCGCCGATCCATCGTTGGTGGGAACCATCAACCGCCTGGCCGACTCCGTCATCCACGCCGTGACCCGCCACACCTGACGGCGTCGCAGCCCGCGCTCTTCGGACCCGCCGCGGACAGGTCGAAGTCTGCAGGGTTCGAAAACTTGGGTTCGGCCACTGGCTTGCGTGTTTGCCAGCGGACGGGGGAGTAGCTGGGGCAGGCTTGGTGGTGGTGTATTGGTCGTGGATCTACACGGTGATCCGTCGGACCTTGAGCTGGTGGCCTTCCGGCTGCGCGGTCAGGTGTCCAAGGACGGCGAGCTGCTGGTGCTGTGACACGCGGTCGCGGTCTTGCGTCGTCAGGTCGCCTGTCCGGTGTCGCGGGCAATCGACCGGATGCTGTTGGCGGCGTGTTCTCGGCTGTTGCCCAGAGCCCGCTGAGTGCGTTCTTCGTCACCCCGGCCACGCTGTTGCGTCGGCACCGCGAATTGGTCGCCGACAAGTGGACCCGCCCACCTCGCCGCCCGGGTCGGTCGCCGACCAGGTGTGAGGTCCGGGCGCTGGTCGTGAGGCCGGCGGGGGAGAACCCCGCTGGGTGCCGCCGCCGGCTCCAAGGCGAACTGGTCGGGTTCGGGCACAAAGTCGCGGCTGGCACCGGGAACGGATCCTCGGCGGCTTGGCGAACGAGTACACCTACGCGAACAGGCCGCCTAACCGCGATCAAGGAAAGCCCAGGCCACAGCCTCGGCCAAGGTTCTCGAGCCCAACAGGTCTGCGCACCGACGAGAAAGGCCCCTGATCTGTGCTCATGCAGATCAGGGGCTCGGGGGATGTCCTGGGAGGCGGTGGCCAAGGGCGGGGTCGAACCGCCGACCTTCCGGTTTTCAGGGATGCGCGGCGCTGCCACTGGGTGCCGCTTGATGCCATGAGGTCCTCTTGGTGTCGTTATGGGTGGGTGATCTGATCGACTGTACGTGGAGTCCCGGCACCACAGCGTCACCAATGGGCAGGGTGACACCGTCCCGGCGCCAACCAGGGCGGGCAGCGCATTGATGCCTGCCACGCCCTGCATGAGCCGTCGCCGTCGCGGTGCCCCGCTCATCGCGGTCGGCGTCGTTGTGTCTGACGGCGACGCCCTCTCCCATCGGAGAGGGCGAGCGAGAGGGCCGCAGCGGTCAGGCATCCGATGCTCATCGCGCCGAGTACTCCGACGTTGCCGACCCACGCCATGTCGGTGTGTTTCCAGGAGGGGTCGGCCGTTGGCGTCTTGGCCAGGCAGGAGGCGGTTGCGGTGGAGGGGGTGGAGGGGGGTCGGCGAAGCCCCTCCAGGTCAACGGTCGAGGCGGCGGCGGAGACTCCCCAGCGTGCGCTGGCGAGGTAGCTCAGCGCTCGAAGGGAGGGTGCGTCGTCCAGGGCGATGACGCCCCCGCAGAGGATCAGTTGTGGGACGAGTAGGAGTGGCAGCAGCGAGAGCGCCTTGTCTGCGTTCGTCACCAACGCCGAGATCAGGAGACCGGTTGCCATGCCCGCACATCCGGCGAGGCAGACATCGATCAGCAGTTCCGCCGGTCCTACTGGGAGCATCGCTCCCTGGTGGGGAAGTGGTCGGCCTGCGGTGACGACGATGAGGAGCATGAGTGCTTGCATCGTTGTCAGGCAGGCCAGGACAACCACTTTGGCGCCTATGTACGCCCAGATCCGGACGCCGATCGCGCGTTCGCGGCGCTGGAGCGCCCGTTCCTTGACGATCTCGCGGACTGCGTTGGAGGCGCCGAGCCAGGTGATGGCAAGGACGAGCGTGGAGATCACCCTCTGGGCCTTGTCGTTGACCTGTCCGACGGATGCGCTCAGTCCGGCATCGCTGCCGATTGCGCGGACCAGCAGACCGAGCAGGGGTGCCTGGGCGAGGAGGATGCCCACGTTGCGACGATCAGCGCGCAGGATGGCGACGTAGCGCCGCACGAGGACCGTGATCTGGCGGATCCCGGTGCGGCGGCGGGCGGGTGGTGACAGCAGTGATCTGGAAGGGTTCCGATACCCGCCGTCGGTGGTTGTCACGGGCTGCGTTGTTCTGATGCTGTTGTCGCCGCAGGCTGCGCATGGTTCCCAGGCGTCCCGTCCGGCGCGTTCGAGGTAGAGGAATACGTCGGCGAACTCCGAGACGCCGAAGTGGGCCAGTGTCAGGGGCGGTGCGCCTCGGAACGCGGTATGTCCTCCCGGGGCCAGCACGAGGACCTCGTTGCACACGTCCAGGTGTGCGATGTTGTGGGTGACCACGACGACAGCGCGGTCTCCGTCGGCGAGGAGCCGCAGTAGCTGCATGAGTTGCTTGTCGTGGCCGGGGTCGAGGCCGGAGGTCGGCTCGTCGAGCAATAGCAGTGGCGGGCGGCTCAGCAGTTCTAGGCCGACGTTGACGCGCTTGCGCTGACCGCCGGACAGCCGGGCGATCGGCACGTCGGCGGAGTTCGTGAGGTCCAGTTCGGCGAGGACCTCTTGCACTCGTTGGCGCTGCTCTTGGGGGGACGTGTCGTTGGCCAGCCGTAGTTCGGCCGCGTACATCAACTCCTGGCGGGGGGTGAGTTGGGGATGGACGATGTCGTCTTGGGGGACGAAGCCAACTTGCGCACGTACTTCCGCATAGCACCTGGCCAGGTTGCGGCCCCCGACCAGGACTTGGCCTTCGTCGGCGGGGCGCTGGCCGATGAGCGCGTGCATGAGTGTCGTCTTGCCGGCGCCGCTGGGGCCGACGACCGCGATGAGTTGCCGTTTGGTGAGTTCGAGACCGACATGGCGGAGCAGCCATTTGCCTTCGGGTGTGACGACGCCCACGCCGCACGCCTGAAGGACAACGACCGGCGGGGGCAGTTCGACCAACCAGGTGCCCTCGAGTGCCAGACGCGTGTGCCCGAGGGCGATGACGTCACCGTGGGTTAGTGGTGTTCTGCGGGTGATCGGAGTCTCGTTGACGAAGGTGCCGTTGCCGCTGCCGAGGTCGACGATCCATGCCTGGTCGTTGGTGGCTCCGATCACTGCGTGGTGCCGGGAGGTGAGTAGGTCGTCGAGCACAACGTCATTGCTGCTGGCGCGACCGAGGCACAGCCGCGTGCCCAGCGGCCAGCGCCGTTGTGACGCGGACTCATGGGCCTGGGTGCCGGCCGAGGAACGCAGCCTCACCATCGGGCCGTCCGGGGCACCGAGGTGGACTTCCAGGGGGCCGTTGATGGGGAGGCGTTGGATCCGGCCGCCACTGAGGTAGGTGCCGTTGCCGCTCTGCACATCCTCGATGACCCACCCCTGGGGCGTCGCGACGATTTGGGCGTGGCACCGGGAAACCCGGGGGTCGTCGAGACGGACCATCGCGGACTCGGCCCGGCCGACGGTCACGACATGCGCGTCGAAACGTCGCCAATCGGCATTGCCGATCGCGATCTCGATCCCTGGTCGGGTGTCGGCCGGAGTCTGTGTCATCGCTGGTGCACAGTGGTCGTGGGAACAGGGGCGCCACCATGGTTCGACGTCCCGGAAGGCTTTGTCATCGTGGCGAGACCCGCGCCTGCCACCAGACTGAGCAAGACGATGGCAACCGCCAGCAAGACCCTTCCACTCGTGACGACTCGCTGGCGGGGCTGCGCCGGGAGCGGAGCGGATGCGTGATCCGCGAAACCGGGGGTTGGGAAGTCGATCCCCGCCGAAGGTGTGCCGGGCGCGGTCGGGATGCCGTCGACGGTGGGGGGCAGCGACAGGGGTCGCATCATGGTTGCCATGACGTTCTCCGGCTCCGGGGCGGGAGGCTGGAGTAGGCGGGGTAGTTGAGGTAGTTGTTCCAGGACCGGCAGCAACGACTCGAGCGCGGCGGCCGCCGCGGTGGATGTCGGCCGCAAGGCTGGTTGTTTCTGGAGCATCCAGGCGAGCAACTGCCACAGGTCGGATGGCAGACCTCCGGGGCGTCCGGGAGGTTGATCGGCGGCACGGCGCAGGACCGCGATGGTGTTCCCACCAGCGAAGGGGGTGATACCGCAGAGGAGTTCGTAGAGCACTACACCGGCGGCGTACACATCGACCGCCTGAGTCGCGGCCTCGCCTGCGAGGATCTCGGCCGGCATGTACTCGGGCGTGCCGATCGCCCCGGTCAGTCGCGAGTTCGGGTCGGCGTCGTTGAGTCGGGCAATACCGAAGTCCGTCAGTCGTGCCAGAACAGGGTCCTGTTCAGCGAGCAGGACGTTCTCGGGTTTCACGTCGCGGTGCACGACACCCTGCACGTGCGCGGCAGCCAACGCATGCAGGACGTCCAAGACCGCGGCCCCGGCCATGGCAGGCGGCAGGGTACCCGGCGTTCGAAGGACCTGGCGGAGGTTGGGGCCCGGGACCAGGTCCATGACGATGGCCAGGGTGGAACCCTCGGCGACAAGATCTCGAACGTGAACGAGATTCGGATGGTTCAACCGGGTCAGAATCTCCCGCTCGCGCAGGAATCGCGTGACGAGTTCAGGGTCATCGGCCAGACCGGCGCGCAGCACCTTGACCGCGACATCCTCGCCAGCGCGGGTCCGTGCCCGCCACACCTCACCCATCGCGCCACGTCCGATGACGTCCAGCAGGACGTATCCGCTGCCGAGCGGGCGAGTGGCGGCCTCCGCCGTCTGGGCTGCTGTGGTCGCGAGAGCAACAGCAGGAGTGCCTCCTGCGGTTGCCGAATGAAGGTTGAACGGCGAATTGGGTGCGGGCTCGTCATCGTGACCGTCCACACGCCCCGTCTCAGCGCTGGCGCCGCAGGCGCCGCAATACCGGGCCTGGGCTACCAGGGGTGCGGCGCAGTGGCGACAGAACACTCCATCCATGAGAACTCCTCAGGCCCGTCCTTGGCGCGGAGTTATTTCCTCGTGCCGGCCAGATGCCTACGACGACCTCCCGACGGTCTGCGTGTGACCGCTTCCGGGCGCAGCGACCAACCGTGCCTGGCATTCGTCACGTGGTGGCTGGTACGTGTCGCACCAGGCGTTGGCTGCCGCGGAATCGTGGAAGGGATTTGGAACGATGCTGGTCCACGCGACCTTGCCGCGGCAGACCCCCCTGGTGGCCACGTCCCGTGACGTTCCAAGGGCCGTCGGTCGCACGGTGATGGCCCCGAACCTGGCATTCAAGGCGAGATGGAAGGCCAGGATCTGCTGGGCCGTGACGCTGGCGACGTCCTTGGTGCCGTCAGGTTGCCAGCCAGGTTCGATGTCAACGCGGATGCCCTCGCACTTGCTGGAGACCTGCGCCACCCACGAGCCCGCCAAAGGCGCCAGGTTCGAAGCGCCGTCATCGGCCAGGTGCCCCAACTCCTGACGGGCTTGAAGCGTGCTGAGTCCCAAGGCCTCGTCGCTGGTGGACGCCGACGCGTCAGGGCCAACGGGGGTGACGGTCGGGGGTTTCGGCCGCGCGCTCGTCGTGGTCGTCGTCGGGACGGGCTCGTCCTGGGTCGAAGCTGATGTGCTCTCGCGGTGGGCTGGTGCCGGGACGCTGGCGCCGGGTGCTAGAGCGGTCTGCTTGAAGCCGACCAGTCCAGTGCTGACCGCCACGTAGCCGGTGCCGCCAGCGGTAAGGGCCGCGACGAGCGTGACTGCGACGAACGCGGCCCTGGCGTAGCCCGGCTGCCTTGGGGCCTCGGCGTCCGGTGGCATAGGCCTTGTCTCCGCCCCTATGGCAGTTTCGTAGGCGACGTTGGGCGGATCCGGCCAGGCGCGGAGGGCGGACGACGAACTGCCAGGGCTGTAGGGGCCCGCCGTCGAGCCCATGGCTGCCCGCCCCGGGAGCTCGGTGAGGGCATCACGAACAGAAGGGAGTTGTCCCGTGGTCGACGGTGTTCCTGTGCGGGACGTGATGCGCGTTTCTGGTGGATTGGTTGCCGCCGGTGGAATGGTTGCGGCGGAGGCACCGCACGCGGTGCAGAATAAGTGCCCTGCTGTCAGGCAATTGCCACACGAGGCACAGAAGGCTATGCCGGTCACGTTCCCCTCCGCCCCGAGTGGCGAATTTGACGGTGTGGTACAGAATTGCCTGCCGTCAGTACTCCAGTTCGATCAGAAATCCCCTGCTGTTCCGAGAATGCGCTGGTCGCCGAGAAGGCGAGATCCCCCACCCCGCAAGGATCCCGCCGGACGGCGGCGCGGTGTCCGTCAGGAGATGCTGTCGGCACCGAACTCCCGCACCTGAAACGGGCCGCAACTATTCCCCCCGCTGGCGCTCAGTTCGGTCGAGGCACGGCCGACATAGCATGGGTGACAGCCACGTCGTACCCGTTCTTGCCGGTGAGGTCCGCTGAGGCAACGCATCAGAGGGGATCAGGCGCGGCGAACAGCGCGGGCCGGATCGACTCTCTTCACCTGTCGCCGGGCACGCGTTACTGCAGATGAGTGACACCACCGATCAGTCGCCCACCGCGAGGAGAAGACCCGCAGGCAGGAGATTGCCAGGCTGACCGGACATAGAACGGGATTCCCCCACCTATGCGACACCCGTGGGCCGCGGTCCTTGGTCTCCGCGGACGTGATCCACGCGGACCCAATGGGTGGTGAGCCCGATCCACCGCAATGAACGTCGAAGCGCATTCGGGTGACTGCGAGGTAGTGGTGGCGACGAACTGGCAACGCGGTCGGCATGTCTCGGGCGGACGCCGAGATCGAACAGCGCGAGCCGTCTTGGCGTTCCACCGGGGCCACATACGGAGAGCGATGGTCACGGTCACCGCGATCATCGCTCTCCTAGCCACGACTCACGCGACCCTCTCCGGTGGGAGATCAGGCCCACCCATGCTGCCCGTGGCTACGAAGCCGCCACAGGCAGCCGACGCTCACCTCACGCCCACCACCACGGATACAGGCCACCAGCCACATCCCACCACGCCCGACTCCGCGCCGACCGTGCCCAATGCGGGCAGTCCGTTCGACTCACCGGGCGCTTCTCAACCCACCGACTGCGTCGCCGCGACGATGGCGGCTATGTCAATGCAGGAGCGTGCCAGTCAGTTGCTGATGGTCGGAACCCCGATCGCGAACCCGACCACCTTCGCGGCAACTCTGCGCCGCTACCCGGTTGGTGGGGTGTTTCTCGCCGGTCGCACCTCGCAATCGGCATCCACTCTTCGCCGCCGGATCCGTCTGCTCCAGCAGGAAGCCTCCGCGGGGGGCACAGCCCCGCTACACGTGGCGATCGATCAGGAGGGAGGGCTGGTCCAGACCCTCAAAGGCCCCGACTTCCCGACCATCCCACCGGCCGTAACGCAGGGAAGCTGGGGAACCCCGCAACTACGGGCCACGACCCTCGATTGGGCGAAACGGCTCGTCGACACGGGAGTCACCATCGACCTGGCGCCCGTCGCCGACACCGTGCCCGCGGGGTTCGCCCCATCCAATCCACCGATAGGTGCTCTCGGGCGCCAACTCGGCTCCGCACCAGAGGACGTCGCGACCGACATCGCTGTCATTGTGGACGCGGCCCAGACGACCGGCCTGCTGACAACACTCAAGCACTTCCCGGGGTTGGGACGGGTCGCGGTCAACACGGACTCCTCGAACAAAGCAGTGGATCCGGAGGCCACGGCGCAAGACCCGTACTTGGTGCCCTTCGCCAGGGGGATCGAGGCGGGCTCGGGCGCCGTGATGGTGTCCCTAGCGCTCTACCCCAGCCTGGACAGCCACTCCATCGCAGCGTTCTCCACGCCAATCATCACCGGGCTGCTCCGCCAGCACATGGGCTACCGAGGGCTCGTCGTGTCGGACGACCTCGGCGCAGCGGCGGCGGTGAAGTCCCTTCCGGTCGGTGAGCGCGCCGTGCGCTTCGTTCGGGCCGGGGGCGACATGGTCCTGACGGTACGGACAAGCGACGCAGGGCCGATGATCGAGGCGCTGGTGAGCGCCGCGAAGAACTCCCCAACGTTCGCGGCGCGAGTGGCGGACGCCGCAAGACACGTCCTGGTCAGCAAGTACCGTGCAGGCATCCTGACCTGCCCGGCCCGCTAGCCCGAGTGTCCTGGCTAGCAATTGACGGACCGGTGTTTCCGCTGGTCAGCGCGGGTTTCTGAGGGGTCGGGGTGTATGACCTAACTCTTGGGTGCCCACCGTCGGAGGTCGAAGATGTCGATCAGGGTGTCCTGTTCGGGGACGGTCTGGGTCAGGACCCGGCGGGCCGTGGGGCGCCCGCCGGTGGAGGGGAAGAACAGGACGGTTTCCTGGATACCGGCCAGGGTGTCCAACAGTGCCCGTACGGACAGGGGCAGGCCCGCCTGGGTGGCCTGTCGGCGCATCAGGTGCGCCAGTTGCAGGGCCAGGACGCAGGTGTAGGTGTGGACCCGGATCGCTTGGTCGGTCCTGGTTCATAGGCGAGAACGACACCACGTGCGGGTCCTTGAGTTGGCGGAACCCGAACTCGGCGTCGGACTGGGACCGGTAGGCGGCCACCACATCGGTGATCGGCCAGGTCTCGCGGTTGGTGACCAGGACCCGTTTGCCGAATACCTGGTTCTCCAGGTCGATGCGGGCCGCCTCGTCCAGCCGCCAGGTCAACCGCAGGTCCGCTGGAGCCTCGCCGGCCAGGTCCCAGACCAGGACCCGCTTGACCCAGGAGTCCTTGCAGATCGAGGTGATCTCGGTGGTCACCCCGGAGCGGGCGCGGCGGGTCTTGCCCCGGGCCAGCCGGTCGGCCAGTTCACTCAACCGTGCCACCGCTTTGACCAGAGTCTGGTCCAGTCCCCGGGACTGCCCGACGTGCAGGGTCTGCGAATGGGTCAGGATCACCCGGGTTTCCTTGCCGTACACCGTCTTGCGGGTTTCCAGCGCGGTCAGCCCGGGGCAGCGGACCGGATCGACCACGGTCCGGTCCTCGCCCGGTAGGGCGAGCAGGTCCGGATGATCCGACGGCGGCAGGGACGTGACATAGCCGATCTTCCGGGTGCGCAGGTCGGTGAAATTGTCCTGAGAGTTCTGGCCGGCATCGAAGACCACCGTGATCTGGTCGAGCGGGTCGGGGCCGGTGGCCAGTGCGGCGTACCGGGAGCACAGCTCGGTGAGCATCATCGGGAACTGGGTGACGTCCGGTCGGTTACCCGGGTAGGTATGCGACAGCAGGGGGATCCCGCCGTTGCGGGTTACGACCAGGCCCAGACCGACCAGCCGCAGGTCGGCGCGCTTCTGCTGGGCCTTGCCCCGCTGGGCCAGCGACGCGGACGGGTTGGTGGAGTCGATGAAGGTGGCGAAGTTCGTCCTGTCCAGGGCGACGGCGGAGATGTCCAGACCGAACTGGGTGACCATCGCGGCGCTGACCCGCCGTTCGATCTGCGCCAGGTCCTCCGTGGTCACTGTGTGGGTGGCGTCCCAGGCCCGGCGGTGGTCCAGGATCTCCGGCCGGATCCGGGTGAACCGGTCAGCGGCGGTGCTGGCCCACCAGCCGGCGAACGAGCGTTTCGACCGCGGATCGACCAGACGATTCAGAGCGGCCAACGCCAGATACGTCCCGACCGAGGCCCCCGCATCCGCACGACGAGGACCGACCACCTCGTCGGCGATCCCGATGACGCCCAGCTGCTTGCAGGACCGACCATCCGGCCGCGACCGCCCCGAACCCCAGATGACGCGTCCGGGAGGGCACCGCCACCGTCCCGGTCATCGCCGCCTCGATCTCCGAGGCCGTGCCCAGGTATCGTTCGGAGACCATCTTGGGCTTGCCGTCGACCCGGGCCATCTCCCGCAGGTACCAGTAGGTGTTCCCACCCACCTTCTTCGGGTACAGGCTCGCCACGGCCACACTTTAGGTCATACGCCCCAAGCTCCGCATCGCGGGTAGTCCCGGACGAATCACCGCAGTTCAACCGCTCGCGACTTGATCACGAACTGCCCATGACCAAACTAGCCAGGACACTCAGGCTAGGCTTGGGCTTGGCCTGTGTCCACGACCCCCACGGATCAGGCG
This sequence comes from Actinomycetota bacterium, assembly GCA_030837395.1. Taxonomy (GTDB): domain Bacteria; phylum Actinomycetota; class Actinomycetes; order S36-B12; family UBA10799; genus JACJWR01. The sequence goes on from JAUPKO010000762.1 coordinate 10,755, forward strand.
AGGCCCGCTGCCTCGGCCAGTAGGGCCTCCCTGTTAGCCAGAACAAAGTCCTTCAAGGCCTCGGGCCTCAGGTTGACCGACTCCAGGGCGTCGCCGCCCAGATCGACGCGATCCACCTCATAGCCCCCGCGCGAGGGGTCGTCGAACTCCGGTCCGCAGCGGGCCGACTCGTCCAGACTGACCAGGCGCGCGACGAAGAAGTGCTGCACCGCGATCCCGGCGTCCGATCGGGTGCTGTGCAGGAACACCTGGGAAACGCCTTGGGCCTCGGCGCCCAACTCCTCGGACAGCTCGCGGCGCAGAGCATCCTCGAGCGAGGCGTCGGCGGCCTCCACGCCACCGCCGGGAGCCGTCCAGTAGGGCGCCTGTCCAGGCCTGGTGCGCTTGACCAGCACAATCCGCGCCAAATCGTCGATCAAGATCGCACGAGCCGCGCGTCGCCCCACAACAACCGTTGATGGTTCTTCCGTCACGCGACCAAGCGTAGAGGCGCAGACGCGAGCCTACGTCAGGTGAACACGTCTTCAGCCAGACAGGCAACAACACGGCGTCGGAAAGCGACAGACGCCGTGTCGGCGCGCACAGCGGCGGGCCGTTCGGAAATCGCCCGAGGGCTGGGACTCCTCATCATGGGGCCGGTCAGCCCCGTGTTGCTCATACGAGTTCGTCTCCGTGAGGCGACCGAGCACCGCCGCCATCGCGCGCGGCGCCGTCCTCGGTCATGTCGTCCAGCGCGAACCTGCGACACAATCGACAGCGTGGTAACGATCAACGACGAGGAGACGCTACGGCGATTTGTCCTGCGCGCACGACGTGTGCAGGCGCATTCACTCGTCCAAAACTGCGATGAGTTGCTGTACGCCAGCGGTGAGTTCCAAGGACAGGTCGACGTATCGGGCCGCATGTCGATCACACGACGTTTGCCCAGCGACGAGGAGGTCTTCGAGTCGTTGGCGTCGAGAGTCAGACCCCTAACCGTGAAGTCCGAGCCCGTCTACTACGTCAAGGTCTTCGATGCGATCAACCGCAGCCTCAGAGAATCTGATGTCGATGAGGCGCAGCGGGCACGGCTCGGCGAGCTGCAAAGGGCATGGGAAGCTGCGGAAATCCAGGGAACGCAGATGCAGGCCTACGCGGTGCAGTCGGCGCGGATCGACGGGACTGACACAACGAACTTGGTCTCGGATACACAGCTTGCCGCCGCGTGGCTGTATGCCGACCTTGTGCATTCTGATGCGCAGGGACCAAAGCAGGAGGCTCTTGCGTTCCCGCTTCGAGAGCGATACGCCGCCGCGGTTCGCCTGTTCTCACATCTTGCAGCGCTCACAGTCGCCACTCTGAAAGCGGTCGAGATTCTACGCGATTCCGGTGCACTCGCAATCGAGGAGTCGCCGTGGGAAGAGGACGTGGTTGTCGGGGCCTCCGAGTTCGTACAGGAGGCGCGTGTCTTCGTTGCTCCGCTGGGTAGCGCAAGGCCGGACCTGCGTTACTCCTTGGCTCTCGGGGAGGAGTGGAGTGCCTTCACCGTTACCGAACTGCTCAGGCAAGACCCGGCAAATCACGTCCGTGTCATGTTGAGAGACGAAGCCGGAGGAACGATCGCCTGGTACGAGTCAGCGGTGTCGCGACGTAAGCCTGACGAGACCACCGCCGAGTGGGACGTCTTGGTCGCAGGCAGCGTCGTCTTCAAGTTCTCCTTCGATCTGCAAGACGAACGGATGACCGGCGCTCACTTCCTCGGATGGGACGCTTTCGACTCGACCAACGAACTCAAACTCGCCTCGACACAGCTCCTTGTCCAGTTGCACCACACAGTGGCAATGGCGTTCGAGGTACAGGAGCAAGAACTCATCACGCTGAGCCCACCTACATTCACAGAACGCGAACTTAAAGAACTCGAAGTCATCGCCCAGACAGCCGAGGACATCGTGACGATCGAGCGCATCACCGGCCAGGCACTCGACCCGTGCAACCCGCCCTTCGATGATCGAGACCGCGTGCGCTTGCGTCGTACCCGTCTCACGTGGGAAGGCCGGATCGTTCATGCCATGCGCCACCCCGTAACAGTTGCGGCCCCCGACGGCCACCCGCCACAAGTCATAGTGATCACCGCGGGGACGTTTGATGTCGGTGACGCGCAGGTGCCCACCCCGAACACGCTGATGCGGCACCCTGACATGACGGCGACAGAGACTGGCACAGCACCCGAAGTTGGTCCCGAGGCCAAGACTTACAGGATGCAGCCTCCGGACGGGGAGCAGTTCTTCGCATGGGCGCCAGAGCGAGTCCGGGTCTCCAGCGATGACGACCTCGCGATCACCGCATCGTGGGACCTGATCGGCATTGACGAAACGGCGTTCAGCTAGTCCTGTCTTTCGCAACCCTCACCGGACCGCTGCGAGCGGCCGCCACCCGATAACAGCAGGCCATCGACACCCTCGCCCGCCAGAACGGGATCGCAGCATGAACCCGACCCCGCAACCCAAAACCTGACTCAGAACTCCGGCTTCGCCGGACCTAGCCCTCTAGGAGAGGAACGACCGATAAAAAGGCATCTTCCCTCAAACCCCCCAAACGAGTGACAGACCGCCCCCCCCAAACGGCTCGTCGAACAATCAAAATTCCGGTAGCCAGGAGCACCGCCCTGAGGATTAGAGTGATTTGAAGGCACTTAGTATGTTTCGAGGCTGTGTGCGCTCACACGCAGTCCGGAACTCAGCCCCGAACCCCGACCCTCGCTCGGAGATCAGCAGAGAAGGGCGATCCGGGAGGGTGGGTGGTCGCTGGGTGATGATCTCCTCGCTCCGGCCGCCACGAAGGCGACCATGCCGGTGTCCAGGGCGCAAAGACCGGACCTCGCTGCGCTCGGTCGTTGCGCGAGCCCTTGCGGTCTGGACACCGGCACGGCAGATCAGAGATCGCCCGAAACGAGGGGATCACCGCCTACCGCCGGAGCACACGGCAACGGCCGCGCGTCGTGCAACTGGCGTGCAACAAGAGACGGTCGTCACCGGGCACCAGCGGGCATCCACGGGCAACCGGAACCGCTGCTCAGCGGCCTGCCCTGGGGTACATGATCAGCTTCCGATACTCATCAGCTTCCACCACAGGGGCTTGGAGAGGCTGTACCACTGATCCGGAGGTGAGGACGGTGATGAAGAATCCGGTGCACCCGGGCGAGATCCTCCGTGAGGACGTCCTGGTGGAACTCGGCTTGGAGCGTTATAGAGGCCGCGTCCCGCCCGGGGGTCTCGCGCGTGACCTTGAGCAGGGTGCTTCACGGGCATGCTCGGATCAGCCCGAACCTGGCCGTGCGTCTGGAGGAGGCCGGCGCCGGGGCGCGTTGCTCCTGGCCGGCCATGCAGTCGGTTCATGATCTGGCCGCCGAACGAGCCGGGGGCCGACCGAAGTTCAGCGGGCTCGACTCAGTGCGTGGCCGGGACGGGTGGCGGGGTGTTGGTGGGGGGTTGCGGGGCGGCGGTGAGTTCGCGGAGGCCGAGGGGCAGGTAGCCGGAGGCCATCAGCAGAGCGCCGGCGGCACTGATGATCTCGATGTCG
>JAUPKO010000763.1 GCA_030837395.1 Actinomycetota bacterium
AGGTCCCCGGCAAGGGCAAGCTCAGCATCCGGTTCGGTGGTGACGACGGCGCGGTGATCGAGCACGAGGTCTACGACTTCCCCGGGGCGGGCGTCGCGATGGCCATGTACAATCTCGACGATTCGATCCGGGATTTCGCCCGCGCCTCGCTCAACTACGGCCTTCAGCGCGGCTATCCGGTCTACCTGTCGACCAAGAACACGATCATGAAGGCCTATGACGGGCGCTTCAAGGACATCTTCCAGGAGGTGTTCGACAAGGAGTTCGCCGACCAGTTCAAGGCCAAGAAGATCGTCTACGAGCACCGCCTGATCGACGACATGGTGGCCGCCGCCATGAAATGGTCCGGCGGCTATGTGTGGGCGTGCAAGAACTACGACGGCGACGTGCAGTCCGACACCGTCGCCCAGGGGTTCGGTTCGCTGGGCCTGATGACCAGCGTGCTGATGACCCCGGACGGCAAGACGGTTGAGGCCGAGGCCGCGCACGGCACTGTCACCCGGCACTACCGGCAGCACCAGCAGGGCAACCCGACGTCCACCAACCCGATCGCGTCGATCTTCGCCTGGACCCGCGGGCTGGCGCACCGGGGCGCGATGGATGGCACGCCCGGGGTGACGGCCTTCGCCGAGATCCTCGAGCAGGTGTGCATCGAGACGGTCGAGACGGGCGCGATGACCAAGGACCTCGCGCTGCTGGTCGGGCCCGACCAAGGGCACCTCACCACGCAGGAGTTCCTCGCGGCGATCGACGAGAACCTTCAGCGCAAGGTGGCGGCGTCGCTGTAGCAGTCACACGTCGGCGGCCCGTTCCCCACTGGTGGGAGCGGGCCGTCGACGTGTGTGGTCAGGTCCAGCTGATGGCGTTGCGCAACTCTTTGGGGGCATCGGAGAGTTTGGCCTTGTCGTGGCCCTTGAGCACGCCGACACCGTTCTTGGCCGTGCGGTAGGCAGTCCAGAGGGTGCCGGATTCCGTCACGGTGACAACGTGCTTGGACGAACTCACCCGGGCCTTCGGACCGATCCGCGCGTTGCCCTCGATGCGGGCGTCGCCGGTGACATCGGCATCGCCGAAGACCCGCACGCGGCCACCGATGTAGGCGTTGTCGGCGATGAGCGCATCGGCCTGCACCCAGGCGCGGTCGGTGACGGTGGCCTGGTCGCGGACCTCGGCGCGGCCGGCGACGTGGGCTTTGCCGCTGACGGTCGCCTTGCCGCGGATGGTGGCCCGACCAGTGACCCGGGCTTCATCGAGCACCTTGGCGTGGTCCTTGACCTTGGCGCTGCCAGCCACTTTGGCGGACTTGCTGATGGTGGTGTCCGAGTGCTTGGCCATGAGCGTCGTCCCAATCCGAATTGGTGTGGCGGGTCGTCTTCAGTCTGCCTGATGCAGTGCCATCATCGCGGGTCGACGTCGTCTCGATTGCGCCATGCCTGGGGGCATAGGGTGAGGGGATGACTGCAGCCGGCGACAAGGATTGCGGAGGTTCGACCAGGTGACCGAGCACGCCACCGCCCAGCCCGCCGGTGCGCGCCCGCGGGTGCTCAGCGGCATCCAGCCCACGGCCGACTCGTTCCACCTCGGCAACTACTTGGGGGCGCTGCGCAACTGGGTGGCGATGCAGGACGACTACGAGACCTTCTACACGATTGTCGACTTGCACGCGATTACGGTTCCGCAGGACCCGGCGGTGCTGCGGGCCAACACGCGGGTGTCGTTCGCGCAGACGATCGCGGCCGGGGTGGACCCGCAGCGCAGTGCGGTGTTCGTGCAGAGTCACGTGCCCGAACATGCGCAATTGGGCTGGGTGCTGATGTGTCTGACGGGCTTCGGCGAGGCCAGTCGGATGACGCAGTTCAAGGACAAGGCGGGCAAGCAGGGGACGTCCGCAGCGAGTGTGGGCCTGTTCACGTATCCGATCCTGCAGGCGGCGGACATCTTGCTGTACCAGGCCGCGGAGGTGCCGGTGGGGGAGGACCAGCGCCAGCATCTGGAACTGACGCGGGATTTGGCGCAGCGATTCAATTCGCGCTTCTCCGAGACGTTCGTCGTGCCGAAGGCGCACGTGCTCAAGGGTGCGGCCAAGGTGTTGGACTTCGCCGATCCGACGGCCAAGATGAGCAAGAGCAGTCCGGGCGGGTGCATCTTCCTGCTGGAGGAGCCGAAACGAATCAGCAAGAAGATCAAGTCAGCGGTGACCGACTCGGAGGCGGCGATCCGCTTCGATCCGGAGAATCAGCCGGGGGTGTCGAATCTGCTCGAGGTTCTCTCGGCGCTGTCGGGCACTCCGGTGCCGGAGCTGGTGGCTGGTTACGAAGGGGTGCTGTACGGCACGCTGAAGGGCGATGTCGCGGACGCTGTGGTGGCGCTGGCGGAGCCGTTCGCGGCCCGTACGCAGGAGTTGCTGGACGATCCTGCTGAGTTGGACCGGATCATGGCGTCGGGTGCGCAACGGGCGCGGGAGGTGGCGGCTCGCACATTGGCGGACGTCTACGAGGCGATCGGCTTCGTGCCGCCGGCGCGGTGAGCGATCGGCGCCACGTCGTCGCGGGGCGCGATAGGTTGAGGTTTCACGGCGTGGGCGAGCAACTGGCGAAGGGAACACCATGGGTTTGATCCATCACCACCGGGGCGACAACGACCCCAACCGCTACATCATGAAGGAGCGGTTGCTGGCCTTCGCGACCGATTTCTACATCGAGAATTCGGCTGGGCTGCGATGCTACTGGGTCGACGGGAAGGCGCTTCGGGTGCGCGAGACGTTGCTGTTCCGAGAGCCGAACGGGGTGGAGTTGTACAAGGTGCAGCAGCGCAAAGTGCGACTGCGCGACACGATGAAGATCGAGGATCCGTCCGGTCACACGGTGGCGACTGTCAAGAAGCACCTGATCACGCCGATCCACCAGCGCTTCGACATCCGGTTCGAGACCGAGCAGGAGATGCACGCCAAGGGCAACATCCTGGCTCACGAGTACAAGATCACCCGCGAGGGTCACGAGATCGCGCACATCTCTAAGAAGTGGGTGCGGATCCGCGACACCTACGCGGTGCAGGTCACCGAGGGCGCCAATGTGCCGTTGGTGCTGGCGATCACCTCCGCCATCGACACCATGGCGGACCCTGGGAGATCATGTGGTCGGGGGTGCCGGGTCAGTGCCTAGTGCATGGCATGATCGTCAGGGCTCGACCGGCCGAATCTGCAAGTGATACCCGCCACGACTGCCTCCGGAGTTGAATACAGGTCCAGGATGGCTCGAATGCGCGACAGGTCGTCGGTGATGACCGGGCCGGTGAATCCGGTGTCGGTTCGCAAGGCCCGGTAGGCCGCTGGGTCAACGGAGGTGGGCAGTTTCGGAGCCGTAGAGCAGGGAGTCGATGATGGGACTGCCGAGGTCGAGGTCGGCCACCGGGGCGAAGTCCAAGGTGACGCCGTAGGAGCGCATGGTTTGGCCGGCCTGGTCTGCCAAGGCGCGCACCTGGTCCGGTGACATGGTGGCTGCCTGCTCGCGCGCTGAGGGAATGCTCCCAAGCAACTCCTGATGCCGCGCCACCAGCCCACCTTCGTAGTTGATCGCGACGAATGGGAGGGGCGAGTTGGGAATGTCATCCTCGAAT
>JAUPKO010000764.1 GCA_030837395.1 Actinomycetota bacterium
CAGTGGGTCGACCGGCGCGGGTGTGGGGTTCGCGGTCACGGAAGCATCCCGAGGAGGGCCACGTGTTGCGCCTCGGACGAGCTGATCCAGCTCAACAGGGCCGCCAGGTCGCCCTCGCTGGCCCGGTTGACCGACGAGGTTCGCATCGTGAGTCCCGCGCGTTCGGCTTCCCGCAAGGTGGCCACCACATCCGTGCCTTCCGAAGGTGCGGCGCTGGGCATCGCCGAGGTCGGGTCCGGCAGTCCGGCCGCCAGCGCTCGCGCGTGGTCCTCGTGAGCGGCCATGATCGGGGTCAGGGTGGTGGCGAGGTCGGGCCGGGCCGTCAGCGCAGCTCGGTAGGACGCGATGAGGGTCAACTCGTCACCGAGGTTCTCCCGGCGCACCGGGTCACGCTCAGCCTCGCGGGTGGTCACCACGGGAGCTGCGCAGCCGGCGAGCATCGGCACCCCCACCGCGCCGGCCAGCAGCACGGCGCGGCGAGTCGGCCGTCGGATAGCCCGCATGGCCACAGCCTATGCGGCGGTACCCTTGAGCCGTCGACGGCCGTCGGCGTCGGTGTGTCAAGGGTTTTGAGCAGGAGGGTATCGCGGCTATGGGCAAGCGATCCGACCGTGCGCGGGCCGACCGGGTCAGCGAGGCCATCGCGGATCTGGTGGTGGCTGCGGGCTTCGATCTGGAGGATGTGCACCTGCGTCCAGCAGGTCGGCGGACCCAGGTGATCATCACCGTGGACGGCGACTACGTCGACTCCGACGGGTTGGCCCGTTTGTCACGTGAGGTCTCCGAACGCCTGGACGTCGAGGACATTCTCGCCGAGCAGCCCTACACACTCGAAGTGTCCTCGCGCGGGGTGGGCACACCGCTGACGCAGCCGCGGCACTGGCGGCGCAACGTCGGGCGACTGGTGGCGGTGCACATGGTGGATGGCACCAATCTCACCGGTCGGATCGGTGAGGTGGACGACAAGGGTGCGGTGCTCGACGACCGGCGACTTCGCTTCAAGGACGTCGAGCGAGCGGTGGTACAGGTCGAATTCGGGGAGGCGGACTGATGGACATCGACGTATCAGCACTCAAAGCCCTGGTGCGCGAGAAGAACCTCTCGCTGGACATCGTCGTGGCGTCCATCGAGGAGGCGCTGCTGGTGGCCTACCGGCACACACCGGGAGCCAACCACCGCGCTCGGGTGGAGCTCGACCGCCGCACCGGCCACGTCGTCGTGTGGGCGGTCGAGACCGACGATGAGGGCACACCCGTCGGTGAATACGACGACACACCCAGCGACTTCGGTCGGATCGCGGCGACCACTGCCGGCCAGGTGCTGCGGCAGCGGCTGCTGGAGGTCACCGATGAGGCGACAGTGGACGAGTTCACCGGCCGCGTCGGTTCGCTGGTGTCCGGCCCGATCCAGCAGGGTCGCGACGCCAGCAAGGTATTCGTCGATTTGGGCGACGGGGTGGAAGGTGTCATCCCAGCCGCGGAGCAGGTGCCGGGGGAGGACTACAGCCACGGCCGCCGGATCAAGGCCATCGTCACCGAGGTGCGCAGGGGGCCACGCGGGCCCGTCATCACGCTGTCGCGCACCCATCCGGACCTCGTGCGCCGACTGTTCGCCCTGGAATCGCCGGAGATCGCCGATGGCACCGTCGAGATCATGGGGGTGGCGCGCGAGGCCGGGCACCGCAGCAAGATTTCCGTGCGCGCGACGATGACCGAGGTCAACGCCAAGGGTGCCTGCATCGGCCCGATGGGCCAGCGGGTGCGTGCGGTCACCACCGAGTTGGACGGCGAGAAGATCGACATCATCGACTACTCCGAGGACCCAGCCACGTACGTGGGCAACGCCTTGTCACCGTCCAAGGTGGTCTCCACCGAGGTGGTCGATGCCACGACTCGCAGCGCCCGCGTGGTGGTGCCCGACTATCAGTTGTCCTTGGCCATCGGCCGTGAGGGCCAAAACGCACGTTTGGCAGCCCGCCTGACGGGGTGGCGCATCGACATCCGCTCCGACACCGCGCCCGATGAGGCTGCCCGGGCGTGAAGGGGGTAAACTCAACCCTGCTGGATGACCCCGCCGGTCCTATGCGCACGTGCATTGGGTGCCGGAAGAAGTCCAGCAAAGCCGATCTGTTGAGAGTGGTCGGGTCCGGGACGACAGTGGTGCCTGACCCAGCAGCCGTACATCCGGGCCGGGGAGCCTATCTCCACCGGGATGTTGCCTGTCTTGACCTCGCCGAACGCAGACGTGCGTTCACGCGCGCTCTGCGAAGCCCGGCAGCACTCGACATCTCCGAGGTGCGGGCCACCGTCCTCGAAGGGGATCGAAACCGACCAGCCGTACTTGTTGAGGGAGCACAGGATGAGCACCCGATGAACGGGCAACCATGACATCCACGTCGTATTACTGACGGCTCGAGCCACCATGACCCGGGCCAGATCGGAGAGAAGTGTCCAAGGTCCGGGTCTATGAACTCGCCAAAGAATTAGGTATTGAGAGCAAGGAAGCCGTAGCCCGACTCCGTGAGTTGGGAGAATTCGTCAAGAGCCCCTCGTCGAGTATCGAAGCCCCGGTGGCCAAGAAGCTCCGGGAGGCCTACCCCGCCACTGCGCCAGAGCGGCCCGCGGCTGCCCCCCCGTCGTCATCAAAGCCGACTGCCAAGCCGGCACCGCGCCCTGCCGCCAAGGCGCCCAAGGAAGCCGAGGACGACACTCCTGCGGCGCCCACGGCGCCCCCCGCACCGGCCGCACCGGCCGCCAAGGTTCCGTCGTCGCCGGCAGCATCCGCGCCGGCAGCACCAGCCACGCCAGCGGCTCAGGGA
>JAUPKO010000765.1 GCA_030837395.1 Actinomycetota bacterium
CAGGTCGCCGTGGCGGCCAAGGCTTCCAGCCATGGGATCCAGAGGGCCCAGGACGCTGCCGTCGAACTGGCGTCCCTGTCCGATCGACTCCGGACGACCGTCGACCGTTTCCAGCTCTGAAGGCCCCCCGAAGCGTTCCTGGCCGGCCGACTCAGGTGCCCGAAACAGTTGGAGCGACCGGCAGGAGATGGCTTCGGTGTCGCCGTCGCCGTCGCCGACGGCGAGGCACGGTCCGAGGTGCTTTCCAGTACCGGACCTGCCGATGAGCGCGTGTCATGCCGACCGCGTGATGCAGGCCCCGGTCGTGATGCAGGCCCCGGTCGTGATGCAGGCCCCGGTCTCTGCCGGTTGCTCGTTCTGGGTGATCCAGCTCTGGTTGCAGTTTTGGTGCGTGTTTAGGTATCATCTCAGTACGAAGGAAAGTAGGTTGATTGAACGTGTATCCCAACCGCGAGATCTTCCCCAACGCACCGCTTGCCCTGGTGGCAGCCGAGATCCGCTTCACCGACGCGGCCCGGCTCCGGCAGCAGCAGGCGAAGGACGAGGTGACGATCGCGCTTGAGGAACGGTTCCCGTTCGCTGAGCCGCTCCAGGGGGCCGAGGCCAACCTGAACTTGGGCCTTGGCGGGACGCCGCCGCAGATCCGGGAACGGCTCGGAGTCGTACTGAAGAACGCGAACAGCACCGAGAGTCTGACGATCATGTCGCAATCGCTGACCTACGAGACGACCTCCTACTCCAGTTTCGAAGATCTCCTCGAAGCGGTCGCTGCGGCCTGCGATGCACTGGAAGCCGCGAAGGTACGGCCTGCCGTGCAGCGCATCGGACTCCGTTACATCGACGAGGTGCGCGTGCCCGAGCCGGTCACCGATGTTCGACAGTGGGGGCGGTGGATCAATGACCGACTCGTCGGCTACCTCGACCTCGGCCCCGAGGACGTCCCGGCTACTGAAACGCAGAACGTAAGCACCTACGACCTGGGGGATGGCAGGGGGCTGAACGTTCGGTTCGCTGCCTTGGACCAGGGCCCCATCGTGGTCTCCCAGTTCCTCAAACGACCGGCTGTCGCGTCCGGGCCGTTCGTCGTCCTGGACTTCGACGGTTTCCACGACTTCACCGGCCAGGATGCCGTCCCGCTCAGCGTCGAAGTAGCCCGCGACTCTCTCTCGACCGTTCATGTCCCCTGCGGCAACGCCTTCCAGCGGTCCATCACGGCGGAAGCCCGCGCACTCTTCCGAGGAACACCGTCATGACCGTGAACACAGGTGGCCGGCCGACCGGCACCTCTGCGGGAGGCTTTGCCGACTACGCCCCGTCCACGCCCAGCCAGACCCGTGCTCTTTCGCTGCGTGCGGACTACCTGCGTACCGAGGTCGACATGCTCGGCGGCGAGATGCAGGAACTGCACGGCGTGGTCCGTGAGAACGACCTGGCCGATCGCACCCTGGAGAAGAGCAAGAAGTCCGTCGCGACTCTTCTCCAAGAGCTGGCCGGTGACCGCGGGATGGGATGGTCCGACATCGCCGAGGTTGTCGGCGTCAGCGTCTCGGCGGTCCGGAAGTGGCGCAAGGGCGGTGTCGCCAGTCCGGAGAGCCGTTCGAAACTGGCACGGATCGCGACCCTTCTCGACGTGCTCGAGGAGAAGGGCTTCGTTGCGGACCCGGCGGCTTGGATGGAAATGGACTTCACGCTGGAGCCCGGTTACTTCATCCGGCCCTTGGACCTGTACCTCGAAGGGCACGTGACCGAACTGATCGAGCTGGCCGAGCAACGTCAGAGCACCGCTCAGGTGCTGGACCGGGTCAGGCCGAACTGGCGCCGGAACCGCCACGATTTCGAGGTGTTCCTCGACGACGACGGTGAACGTTCCCTCCGACGACGAGACGGGTAAGTACTACGAGGACATGGACCAGATCGAACCGGAGGCGCTCTACGACGAGCGCACAAATGTGAGTCGGGCTCGTCCCCTTCTCCAGGGCGACGTGTTCGACGACGTCGTCCTTCCTGGTTTCGGCGAGGAGCCCAACAAGGTCCAGATCATCGCGCACCCCTGTGCGATGCGGACCGGCGCAGCCCTGACTCCGCGCATTACCGTTGCCCCGGTCGAGCCGCACCAGCTCGTGAAAGGCAAGGGATGGCAGGGCAGCCCCCGGGTGATGCCGCTCGCGGACCTCGTCGAGGGTGAGCACTTCGCGACCAAGTTCATTGACGTCACTGCCTGCCCGGCAGGACTGCTGGCCCGCGACCGTCGGATCGCCACCTTGTCGCACCAAGGCATTTACGTGCTGCAGCAACGGCTCATCAAACATTACACGCGTACTGAGATGGCCCTGGAGGTCCTGCGGAGCCAGTCTGCGCCGGTCCTGACCGAAGCCGAACTCCTGTGGGAGTGGCTCGAACGAGTGCTCACTGAGGCAGAGATCGGCGACGACGAAGCGCTCGATACCGAAGCCGGCGCCTTCGAGGAGTGGATGCGGGACGGATCGCCCTCACCGCAACGACGACTGCGCACAGAGATCCACCACACCGACGTCCGCAGGGAGGCCCAGCGGGCATCCGCCGAGCGGGCAAAGGCGCGTGAGGACCAAGGATAAATGATGCACCAAATGGAGCACCTGCGTTACGACCTGGGCAGCCTCAAGAAGGGGTCCACCGTGGTGGTGACCCTGCAGAACCAGGCCAACGTCCAACTGATGACCAGCAGCGACTACTCCAACTACAAGGCCGGACGCCGTTACCGTTACCACGGCGGCCGAGTCA
>JAUPKO010000085.1 GCA_030837395.1 Actinomycetota bacterium
AGAGGTCGCGCCACCGCTGACATGAGGCATCGAAATTCTCCGGTGCCGCTGCCACCACATCTTCCACCCAGTCGTCGCGCCACCAGGATGCGGCCGCCAACTCAGCGGTCATGGGCGCAAGGAGCCGCCCGGCTGTGGCGGAGGCGCGGGCGGCGGCACCAGGATCACCGAGAACGTCACGCAGATCCGCACGCACAGGCAAGCCGTCGGCCATCAGGTCGAGGACTTGAGCTAGCGAGCGACCCAGCCCCTCATAGGTTGCGGCCAGCGCTTCCGCGAGCCAGACGGCGTGAACGTGCGAGCGCACGAGATCGGCGTTAGCCAGATCAAGGCGAGGCGGTTGCACTTGCCCAGACACCATGAGTTGGGATCGAGCGAAGTAGTAGGAGTCATGGGCGTTGCCGGAGGAGCAATAAGTCACGACGATGGCCTGCTGCCCGGACCTCCCCGCACGGCCGGAGCGCTGGGCGTAGTTGGCCGGCGTCGGCGGAACGTTGCGCATTGCGACGGCATTGAGGTTGGCGATATCGACGCCGAGCTCCATGGTGGGCGAGCAGAACAACAGCGGGAGCTCGCCGGTCCGGAATTCGCGTTCACGTTCTTCGCGGTCGATGCTGCCCACCTGGGCGGTGTGCTCAGACGCGTGCAATCCAGCCACTGCGTCCGCCGCATCGCGGTAGAGGTCGCGGAAGAACGGCACAACCCGAGGTGCCGCTTCGGCCTCGAAATGTCGGCGGACCGGGTCGGGTGCGCCATGATCGCCGAGCCCCGGGCGCAGGGTTAACGCGGAGGCGTTGATTCGCCACCCAGCCAATCCCCTGTCGACCACCCGTGAGGTGAGCCCATGCTCGGTCATCACGGTCACCAGCGAGACCATCACTTCGTCGGCTTCCACCGCAGTGACAACTGTCCCGTCGAACCGTCCTCTCAGCCATCGGCCGAACGCGCCACGACCGGTGAAGCTCGTGATGTTCTGAGCGGTGTTCTTGCCGCGGGGGGCCAGAATGATCAGGCCGGGCTCCGGGTCAGGCTCACCGATCGGTAGCGCCCACAAACCGGTCAAATTGTCCCGCGAAAGGCGACGCAATCGTTCGAAGGACTCTGAGGAAAGGGCATCGGCCTCGATCGCCAAGTTGCGGCGGAACTCGTCAAGGCACACCCGGATGATCTCTTCCCGCTGGGCCTTATCAATGCCGCGCAACAAGGGATGGGCCTGCTGCCAGAGGTCGTCGCGTTCCGCCAAGGGCCCGGCATATGGGTAATCAACCGTGATGAGGCCGGTCTGCTCCAGGTTCGGCAGTGTGACGCGCCAGCCCTTTCGCAGATCCAGCAGCGCCCGATACTCCAATACCCCACGCAGGGCCCGCTTGGCGTTGCGTTGGTCGAGGGACTTCGGGGCTAGTGCGTATTCTGCCGGCTTCGGCCCCATGGCCGCTGTGATGGCTTGCCCGAAGTCCACCGTCTCCAGCCCAAACTGCGCATCGGCGTGGATTGCCGCTTGCAGCACTGCACCCCGCAGGCGAACGACCTGCACGAAGTCGTTCAGATGTCCAGCCTGCAGGGAGGCATCCTGCCGGTTGTCGACGAAAGTCAGGAGCTTGCGGGCGTCAGGCGGCAGATCGGCAAGGGGCATCGCGCGCAACGCCTTGACGATGCTGGACGCGATTACCGTCATGGCGCTGCTGCGACCCTCGGTGTCCAGGGTCGCTACTTTTGCCAGTTCAGCGGTGTTCTGTGATTCGTAACTGACGCCGCAATTCAGGCAGAATCGAAGGACACCGGGGATGAAGGCAGCGACCGACCCAGGTTCGTGATCGGTGCCATCATCGGGGTGCAGGGTTCCGTCCACCTCGATGCGTACTCGGCTCGGAACCCACTTGCGGCGACCCGGCCTAACGCGCGGCCCCGAGGGCAAGTCATCGATCCACGTTGCGGGGAGTCGGCCGTCGGCCAGCGGGTATTGGGGCCACTGCCGGTCCGCGGAGATGAACAGGTACCCGTCACCCTCCTTGGTCAGACGGATACCTCGACGGGCGATTACGGTGGCGCCATGGTCGGTGTCCGTGCGATGCGCCATCAGGTACTCCTGGCCGCACTCGCGACAGAAGGCCAGCGGGTACAACCGTCGTTCCTGCTCGCCGGGGAGGACCACTTGGTAATCGCCTTCGATCGCGCGAGTCTCCACGGGTTCAGCCGTGGCGTAAACCGAGCCGCCCTTCGAGATGAACTGGTGGAGCCGGAAGGCGAACAGCGAGCGATCCGTCGACTCCTGCTTGGTACGTGAACCCGCCAGCAGCGTCGCCCGGATTGCGGCGGCTGCGTCGGTAGGGCTGCTTCCAGTCTCCTCCGCCAGAGTGCTCGCCGCCCGCGACACAGTCGTGGGGGATCGCCGGATCAGCCGCGTCGATTCAGGTTCCTCGGTGACTCCGAAAGTGTCCTCAATCCAGGAAGCCAGCGGGTCGCGGGTCAACGCTTGGTAGCCACCAGCGAGCGCGGGGTCTTTGGCCTCCGCGGGGCCGCGGGACTGAACCGCGGCGGCCAAGTCCAGGGTCGTGGGTGCCCGGTTCTCCGTTGCTCGCACGAGAGTCTCGGTGATGACATGGTCGGGCTGCACAGACGTGCCAAAGATACGAGCGGCGACAGCGGCCACATCCCGCTGCTGCTCGGCGACCGTGCCTCCGCTCGACATGGTCGCTGATGTCCCGATGCACTGCATGGTGTCCTGCGCCCCGCAAGCCTCGCGGACTCTTCGCACCAGCATCCCGACGTCGGCCCCCTGACGACCACGGTAGGTGTGCAGTTCGTCCAACACGAGGAACTGCAAGCCTTGCGCGGCTTTGATCAGCGAAGACCGCTCGTCCGGGCGGGTCAGGACCAACTCGAGCATCACGTAGTTGGTGAGCAGAATGTCGGGGGGATTAGTCAGGATCGCTGCGCGTTGGTCGGGTTTCTCTTGCCCCGTGTAGCGCGCGAACGTTACCGGAGGGGCACCCCCGTACCCGTTGATGAGAAACTTGCCCAGCTCCTCCACTTGGCTGTTCGCGAGCGCGTTCATTGGGTACACGACGATCGCCTTGATGCCTTTGCCGCTTCCCTGGCGCAGGACCCGATCTACGATCGGCACGATGTAGGCCAGTGACTTACCTGATCCAGTGCCAGTGGTCAGAACGTAGGAGTCCCCCCCTGCTGCAACTTCGATGGCGTCGCGCTGATGGCGGTGCAGGGTAATCGGTTGGGTCCCATGATCGTCCAGGCCCTTCTTCGCACGGAAGATTCGTGAACACTCCTCGTGGAGGAGTCCGGCCAAGACAGCGTCGTCGACCGTACCCCCGGAGGCGAAGCTAGGGTTCAGGCTCAGCCAGGGGTCAGGCCACTGCAGGCCCCTAGCGCTCTGTTCAGCGACAACGTCGGCCACGCGCTCGTCTCGAGCACTGACAAAACCTTCGGTGAACGACCGATAGTCGTTGATGAGTCGTCGGTGCACCTCGAAGGCGTCCATGGACTGACTCCACCCCCTATGCCTCGAACTGCGCGTCCAGCCTGGACCGCCGCCGGGTCGATGTATCCCAGTTGAACACTACCGAGTAGCCACGACGCAAGCCGCAGGAAAGACCTCCAATCGCTGAAGCTGGAGGATGTTCGGGGCCTACAACACCCGCTGAGTAGCTGGGCAAGGATCAGACTTGGTCGAAAACGGCAGTCCAGGAGGCCAAGACCACGCAGCTACGGCGCGGGAACACTGACAGCGGTGGCCTCAACTGCGGGTACGCCCAATACTTTCGAAAAGGCCTGCACG
>JAUPKO010000766.1 GCA_030837395.1 Actinomycetota bacterium
CCGGACTGTAGACGCCGCTGTAGGACCCCGGCCCGGACACCACGTCGGCGATGTTGATCGCGAACCCGTCCGAGATCGTGCTGTTGCGGCAGACGTCGTAGCCGCCGGAGTTGCCCACGTAGACGAAACCCGTGGGGCACCCGCTGAAGGCAGGCTGCACCGGCGCGACGGGCGCCACGGGCGGCGCGACCGCGGTGACCGTGGCAGTGGCCGTCGCAGTCACCGTGGGGGTGGGCGTCGCCGTGGCAGGCGTCGTCGGCAAGGTGCTGGGAGCCACCACGGTCGTGACCGAGCCGTCGTCACCGGTCCAGAAGAACAGCGCCGCGACCACCACCAGCAGGAGGGCCACCAGGACGGCCGCGCCACCGATGAGCAGCCCCTTCATGGTGCCGCTCATGGTGCCGGGCGCATTGGCTGGGGCGGCGGACGTGGGAGTTTCGCCGGCGGCGTCGGCGAGGTTGGGTTGGCCGCATGACGGGCAGAATCGACTATTGCCCTGCGCCGCCCCACAGTTGCGACAGAACTCAGACATCTCCCGCCTCCACTTCCTCGGCCACGTACGACCTTCGAACGGACGCTGAGACGGACCCGAAGGGTCCGCGCCCGCCACTTCCCACGTTAGTCCGCCCGAGCTTCATCGATGCATCATGTGGTCGATCCGTCACCCGTCCGGCGCGGCGCTAGGTCGTGGCTCCTGCCTGGGGAACACGCCAACCATGCCTGATCGCCAACACCCGAATCCCGAAGACCGTTCCCATTGACAGCCATACGGCCACATCGCCGCGCACGTCCACTCCGACCAACAGCAGGTAGACAGTCGACCCGGCGATGCCAGCCAGGGCGTAGACCTCACCGCTGAGGACGATCGGCCGGTTGCCCGTGAGCACGTCGCGCAACACCCCTCCGCCGACCCCGGTGATCGTCCCGAGAATGACTGCCAGGAAGCCGCTGAGCCCGGCCGACAGCGCATCCTGAGTGCCCACGATGACGAACGCGCTCAGGCCGGCCGCATCGGCAATCAGGCTCGGCGTCCAGTCCGCGAAGTTCGTGTTGGGTTGGATTCGCGCCACCAGCAGCACCACGGCGGCCACGCCGATGGCCAGGAACACTTGCCATGGGTCCTCCATCCAATCCACCGGCACGTGACCGATGAGGATGTCCCGGGTGGTGCCGCCGCCCACCGCCACCACCACGGCCAGGACGATGGCCGCGAGCCAGTCCATGCCGGCGCGGGCGGCGGCCATCACCCCCGACACCGCGAACGCGATCAGGCCGATGACCTCGACCACCGTCACCATGGTGACGGTGGTCGTGCTCTCTGCTGTCATGGCGCCACGGTAGTGGTCGGCGCTACGGGGTGGCGCTGGTCTGGGCGACGACCTCCAGCCGCTCGGTGATCGTCGTGCTGCCGGCGGTCGCGATGCCCGCGGGCACGGGGCCACCGGGGACCCAGGCGCCGTATTCGACCACCAGGGCCTCGTCGGGTGCCAGTTCGATGGGCTCGCTGGCGAAGGCATCCTCGCCTGCGGAGTCGATCCGTTCGATGTCGAAGTCCACCGCGGGTTGGCCGACCGCGCCAGCGGTCGCCGAGACGGTCCGGGTCGACTCGTCCAGGGTGACGGTCACGGTGCCGCCGCCGGGGAGGGCGAGGCCGCCAAAGATCAGCCCGTAGGAGACATCGCCGTCAAGGGTGAGACCGATGTCGGGGGCCGACTCGCCGGTGGTCGTGTAGCTCACGCGATTCGTGGACGGGTCGAATCGAACCGTCTCGACCTCACCCACGCCGACCGTGAACGTGTCGATGCCGTAGCTGTAGCCCGGTCCGATGATCGTGAGGTCCGTATCGGCAGCCTGGGTCAACCGCGAGCCGTCGATGCGCACCACGAACGGCACATCCTTGGGCACCCGGGCGGCGGACGGTGCACCCTCGGGGCCGGACAGCGGCGACACGGGCTGCACCCCCGGGATCGGTTGGCCGGCATCGTCCGTCACCGTGAAGGTCACACCGGCCGCGTTCGCCCGTTGATTGACATTCACCGTGGTGAAATCGCTGCCGCCGCTGACCGACCTCGTCTCACCTGCCACCCCGGTGGCCTCGCTGCCCTGACCGCCCTCGCAGAACGGGCAGTTCTGGGGCCCCAGCATAGGTGCGACCGGCCACAGTTCGAAGGGGTTGTCCGTGCCGCCGGTGTACTGTTGCGGATCCTCGCCCGGGTCCGCCGAGGTCGTGTAGGTCCACGTCTCGGCCTGGAGGTCGACCACCATCACCTGGGGTTCGCCGGGGAAGTTGTTGTCGTACAGGACGATGCCGGTGCGGCCGTCGTCAAGCGGTTTGACCGCGGTGGGGGTCACCGCGTGACCGTCTACCGGCTCCCCGTCCTTGAGATTGAAGATCGCCAGCGCGTAGCCCTCGCCCTTGCGCCAGGCCTGCTCAAGGGCAGCGATCGCCTGGCTCGGTGGTAGGGCCAGTTTGGCCTCGGTCGTGGGGCTGGTGCTCTGGGTGACGAAGACGGCTGCGATGTCGGTCTGCAGCGCCCTGTTGCCTTCGAGTTTCAGCTCCGACGCTGTGGCAGCCCCGTATCGCTGAGGTGTGATGGCGCCGTCGAACATGGCCCAACTCAACCCCGCGAGGCCGAAGCAGTGGCCGCCGGCCATGTCATCGTTCTGCTGCTTCATCCACTCGGCTGCGGTTGGCTGCAGGGTGCAGGTGTCGCCGGCCACCCGGGCGCACACCTGGTCGCCGAACATGGCGCGCATCGCGGCCGGATCCAGATTCGTGACGGCCACATCGTCGCCGTAGTTGGCGAACGAGAAGCCGTTGCTGGCCACGTCGAACCCGCTGGTCGCCTGATTGCCCGCGGCGGGGTTGTCGCTGGCGCAGGCGCTGAGTATCGCCATTGCGCTGACGGCCGTCGCCAGCAGCGGGACCGTACGGCCGGTGATGAGCATCGAACCTCCAATGCCCGGCACGCTAGCGCAGATCAGGCGGCGCGGCAGGTGCGGGCTCCGGCGTGGGGGCGCCCATGAGCCACCAAGTCGGGAAGGCCGCGGCAGCAGGCTGCCTTGCATTCGTGATGGCGTACGACGAGCGTCAACACCCGTCGGCGTCGATAGGCTCACCGGTATGAGTCGTTGGGTTACCCGGGGTGTTGCCCTGGCCGCCATCGCAGTGGTGGTGTGGGTGCTCATCACGGCCTGGCCGGTGGTGGTGCACGGACATCCGCTCTACGCGGCGTTGCTGGTGTTGACCGTCGTCGGGGCCGGGGTGGCCTTCGTGCGTTCACTGCAGCAACGGCCGGCGCGCACCGGGTGGCGCCGCGTCTTATGGGCGGTGGGCGTCGTGGCCGCGGTGGGATGGATCGCAGTGATGGCCTGGCTGAAACCGTTCACAGCCGAGGAGCCCGCGCTCACAGCCATGAAGTCCGATGCGCAGGTCACGGTCACCGAGACCCCCACGGCGATCGTTCTGGCGCCGGCATCGGGTGAGCCGGCCACCGGCCTGCTGTTCCAACCCGGCGCAAAAGTCGATGCCCGGGCCTACGCCGCCGTGTTGCGGCCCGCGGCCGAGGCTGGCGACCTCGTGGTGATCCCCAAGCAGCCGCTAGGCGTGGCGTTCCTCGCCAGCGGGGCCCTGAGCACGGCCCGCACGGCCCATCCCGAGATCACCGAGTGGGTGGTCGGCGGGCATTCCCTCGGCGGCACGGTCGCGTCATCAACGGCGTTGGCCGACGCCGGGCAGAACGAGGCGGCCCCGGTCGCGGGTCTGCTGCTGTACGCCTCCTACCCGGCTGGCGATGCGCGGGCCATCGCCGCCGACGTGATGTCGATCTCGGGCACCGAAGACGGGTTGGCCACCCCTGCCGACATCGAGGCCTCGCGGGCCAACCTGCCGGCCTCGAGTGACTTCGTGGTGATCGACGGGGCCGGTCACGCCTACTTCGGCGACTACGGCCCGCAGCCCGGTGACGGCACACCGACGATCGATCACACCGACGCCAGGGCACAGATCTCGGCGGCGACCGTGGAGTTGCTGGACCGGGTGCGGGTCAAGGCCGCGGGGGTGTGAACCCGTCAGACGCTGCAGGACATGTCTGTGCCGCAACACATGGGGGACTTGATCTTGCCGTGTCCGTTGGGACACTGCGACACGCGCACCTCGGCACCGGCGTCGGTGGTGATGACCTCGTCGACCAACTCCGCGCCGCAGGCGCCGCAACTGGTGTTCACGGACATGCCGCAGGTCGGGCAGGAGTACAGGGCCATGGGGATTCCTTCCGTCGGTGGCGGGCGCGGCCTGGTCACAGCAGACCGTGCGCCCGGTGGTTGACGTAACGGTATCGCGCGGATGGCGTCGCTGCGCACTTCGCGGCCTGTGCGCAGCCGTTCTGCGGTTCAATGGCACATGTGATGACCAGGCTGCGGGGATGGTTCGACGTGCAGGACCCCGGGCGTCCGGGCAATACGCCGGACTACCGATTCTCGTTGGCCAACGAGCGCACTTTCTTGGCGTGGATCCGTACGTCGTTGGCGCTGATTGGCGGCGGGCTGGCCGTTGCGGCCTTCCTGCCAGCGAATTGGCCGGAATGGCTGCGGCACTTGTTGTCGGCGGCGCTGATCCTGCTCGGGGCCGCGGTGGCGATTCGAGCTGTGGACCACTGGTCGCGCGCCGAGAATGCGATGCGACTGGGGGAGTCGTTGCCGGTGTCGCGATTCCCGGCCGGCCTGGCGATTGTGCTGGCGGCGGGTTCGGTGGCGTTGGCCGTGGTGGTGTTCACGTTCGTATGAGTGCAGCCGAACCGGTGTCCCGGCCGAAGGAGACGCAAGTGGACCGAACACGGCTCTCGTGGCGCCGCACGACGCTGTCGGCCACGGTCGTGACGGCAGTCGGCCTCAGGGATGCGGTCGGGGGCAGCGCCGATGGCGTGCGCGTGCTGGCGCTGCTGACGGTCCTGGCCGCGTGGTTGGCGATCGTCCTGGTGGCGGAACGGCGGATAGTGGACTTGGTGAACCGTGGCCACCTGCAGGCGGGTCGGTTTCCGGCAGTGATGGCGGGGGCCGTGCTCCTGCTCGCCGTGGGCGGTTTGGCCGCTTCGCAGCTTTGGTTCTGATCGCGGCCTGAGGCGTCACGCAGGTTGGGGCGCTGAGGAGTCCTCGGACCCCGGGGCCTCCCCCTGGGTGGTCCCCGAGGCGAACACCTGGATGACGAACAGCGCCACGAGCAGGCCCACAACCGTCCACACCACTAGTTCGACGGTCTTGTAGCGCTGGGCCATGATGAAGGCGATGGCGATTAGTGCGACTGCGATGCGCAGCCCGGTGGCCTGGGCGGCGACGAAGCGTCGGGCCGGGTCCATGGTTGCGCCCCAGCCGGCGAGTTGCCGCTGCACCGCACCAGCACCCCGATCGGCCAGGCCGCGGACACCGACGGCGAAACGGGAGGGCCCCATGAAGATTCCTGCCAGGATGAACACCACTCCGGCAGCGGCACCTGCCCACAGCGCCTGCCGCAGGAAGTAGCTGATCTGGTCGAGTAGGGCGGTGGCGGCCGCGGCACTGGCGTCCGGCGGGAGTTCGTTGAGCAGCACGATGCGCCCGATGCCGTAGGCCGCCCCGCCCAGCAGCATCGCGATTGTCAACCCGATACCGAAGCCGATGAGCGCCTTGCGGGCGTTGGTGTTGAGGAAGACTCCGACCAGGGCCAGCGTGATGGCCACCAGCGGCAGCCAGAAACCAACGGTGTTGAGCACGGAGTAGGCCGTCTGGATGCGCGCCAGACTGTTGGACTGGTAGAGCACCATCGTCGTGTCGACCGTCG
>JAUPKO010000767.1 GCA_030837395.1 Actinomycetota bacterium
CGGCGTTCTTCCAGCCTCGTCTCCGATCGCTTCAACTGTGACTCAGCATCGGATGGGTCCTTCGATGGAGTGGTCTGGTCGCGTGTCGTGGTGCCCTTCATCGCCGTGGTCCAGCGTGTGTCACGGGTGATCAGCGCGTCGAACCGGACGCCACGCCGGCCAGCGCGAGTTCGGCTCGGTCGACGGGGGTCTGCTGCGTGATGGCCCGCTTGCTGAACATGAAGTCGCGAGGGCGGTTGACGCAGTCAGCGGCAATGAGTTCGCCGCCACGAAGGTAGTAGCAGGTGAAGTCGCGGTCCTTGGTCGGGTCGCCGCTGAGGACGACGTCGTCGTACCCGGTGTTGAGACCGGCGATCTGAAGTTTGAGGTCGTATTGATCTGACCAGAACCATGGAAGTGCTGCGATCTGTTTGGGCTTTCCGCAGGTCGTCGCGGCGGCGACCTTGGCTTGCTCGGCCGCGCTTGGCACGGACTCCAGTCGTATGCGGCGGCCGTAGCGGGCCATGTCGTGGCTGGCGCAGTCGCCGGCGGCGACGATGTCGTGGTCGCTGGTCCGGGTCTGGTCGTCGATCACGACGCCGTTGTCGACGGTCAGACCCGCTGCGGCGGCGAGTTCGGTGTTCGGCTGGACTCCTATGCCGACGATGACGAAGTCGGCGGGAATTGATTCGCCGTTGGCCAGGATCACGTCGCGGACCTTGCTGTCGCCGGATAGCGCCGCGACCAGGGCGCCGTTCCGGATGTTGACGCCCTCCTCGCGGTGGATCCGATCGAAGAACGCCGATACCTCGGGGGCGGTGACCCTTTCGAGAACGCGTTCGGTCGCTTCGAGCACCGTGACCTCGAGGCCGAGTGCGCGCAGCGAGGCGGCCGTCTCCAGTCCGATGTAGCCGCCGCCGACGATGACGGCTCGTCGGCTACGGCTGGTCGCCTCGTGAATTCGCTCGACGTCCGCGGCGGTGCGTAGGTAGTGCACTCCGGCCAGTTCGGCTCCTGGGATAGAAAGTCGGCGGGGGCGGGCGCCGGTGCACAGCGCGAGCTTGTCGTAGGACAGTGAATCTCCGGTGCTCAGTGCCACACGACTTGCAGAGCGGTCGATCGCTTGCACCGTCGCATCGACCAATTCGATGTTCTGCTTGGTGTAGAACTCGGCCGTGTGGATCGCGAGTTCACCGGGTGCGCACTTGCCTGCTAGATAAGCCTTTGACAGCGGGGGGCGTTGGTAGGGCAGGGCCGACTCGTCGCCAATGAGAACGATTTCGCCGGTCCACCCCTCCTGTCGCAGGCTGGCCACGAGTTGAGCCCCCGCATGGCTGGCGCCGACGATGACCACCCGCTCCGGCGTCACGGGTCGGTTTTCGGCGTGAGACGGACCATCAACTTGCTGATGCCCCTCACGAAGTTGGACTGCACGTACTCGGGTTCACCGACGACCTGGATGTCATCGAAGCGCGTGAGCAACTCCTCCCACAGAATGCGCAGCTGCAACTCGGCCAGGCGGTTGCCCATGCACCGGTGCACACCGAAGCCGAAGGAGATGTGATTGCGAGCGTTGGCGCGGTCGATGACCAGATCATCGGGCCGATCGAAGATGCGTTCGTCGCGGTTGCCCGAGGCGTACCACATCACCAGCTTGTCGCCCTTGCGGATGAATTGGCCATTCAACACGGTGTCGGCCTTGGCGATCCGACGCATGTAGGCCAGCGGGGTTTGCCACCGGATGACCTCCGAGACCATGTTGGGGATCAGGTCGGGGTTCGCCTTCAACTTTGCGAACTGGTCGGGGAACTGGTTCAGCGCCAGCACGCCACCGCTCATCGAGTTGCGGGTCGTGTCGTTGCCGCCGACGATCAATAAGACGAGGTTGCCCAAGAACTCCATCGGTCGATCGATCAGATCCTTGGTGCTCTCGTTGCTCTGCAGCATGGTGATCAAGTCGAAGCCGGGTTCCTCCCCGGCAGCCGTCCGCGCGGCCTTGTCGTGCCAGAGAGCACTCAGGCCTTGCGCCATGTCGCGCATTCCGTTGAACACCTCGTCGTTGTCCGAGGGCCCGCCGTTGGCTTGCTCCATCGACGTCGCGAGATCTGACCAGTAGACGAGCTTGCGACGTTGTTCGTACGGGAAGTCCACGAGGGTCGCCAGCATCCGAGCGGTCAGTTCGACCGAGACCGTCTGCACCCAGTCGAACGGCTCGCGCACCGGCAAATCATCGAGCACCTCCCGGACGCGCGACCGAATCAGACCCTCCATCTCACGCAGGTTCTTGGGCGCGACCACCCCTTGAACGGCGGCCCGCTGCCTGTCGTGGCGTGGCGGATCCATCGCGATGAACATCGCGATGTCGAGGAACCGAGGCGGCGTCCCGATGATGATGAACGGCTCGGCGGAGAACACTTCGTGGTTCTTGTCGACGGCCACGATGTCGGCATGCCGGGTGACGGACCAGAACGGACCGAACGGGCTATTGGGCTGGTAGTGGACCGGAGCCTCGTTGCGCAAACGCTCGAAGTAGGACTGCCAGCGCCCCTGCCGGTAGAGGAAGGGGTTGCTGACGTCGATGTCGGCGAGTTCCACGTCCTCCACCGGGGGGATCGGCTTCTCGACGAAGATCTTCTCCCCGTTCGTGCGGGTGAGCCATCGCCGGGCCTTGTCGTACAGGTGCGCGCCTTGGATTTGGCGCTCGATCGGGATGCTCGACTGAACTCTGTCGGTGATTGCTCCGGGAATGCTCATCACGCCTACCTACTCGTTGTCGTCACATTTGGAATTCGGGGGTGTGGAGGATCA
>JAUPKO010000768.1 GCA_030837395.1 Actinomycetota bacterium
CCGTGTCCGCGAGGCCGAGGTGGAGGAGGCGCTCGCCTTCGATGCCCCGTTGCAGGTGCAGGCGCAGGACACCTATGTGGCGTTGAGCGGCCTGCGCGAACGGTACGCCGGGTTGCGCTCGGTGGCGCTGGAGCGGGTGCGTCACGCCGAGTCGGTGCAGCAGACCGACGTCGGGCCCGACCCCGACGAACTTGATCAGCAGGCAGCGCGGTTGCGAGCCGAAGACGCGCAACTGCGCGAGCACTTGGCCGGACAGGCGCAAGCGCTGCAGGCAGCAGAGGGTGCACGAGCGGCGGCCCAGCGGGCCCTCGCCGAGCAGGAGGCCCAGGTGGCAGCCGCCCGTCGCGCCGTGGCCGATCGGCGCGAGGGCCTGGCCAGGTTGCGCGGCAAACTCGCTGCCGCGACCTCGCGGGCGGAGACGCGCGCCTCGGAGATCGAGCGGTTGGAACAGGCGCACGCGGAGGCGTTGCTGCGGGCCGAGGCAGCACAGCGGGACTTCGCCGAGGTTGAGGCCGGTGTCGGCGGTCTGGCCAGTGGGGAGGAGGACCTCGACGCGGTGCACGCCGCAGCTCAGGAGGTGCTCGAGGCCGCCGAGGAAGCGGTGGAGCGGCTTCGTTCGGCCGATGCCGCAGCTGGCCGGGACGAGGCCGCGCTCAGCGCCCGGATCGATGCGCTGGCGACAGGGTTGGAGCGTAAGGACGGCACCGCGACGGTGTTGGCCGCCGCCGATGAGTTGTCCGGCGTGTTGGGTTCGGTGGCAGCGCTCGTGCACGTGGAGCACGGGTATGAGGTGGCAGTCGGTGCCGCCCTCGGCGCTCTTGCCGATGGCGCCGCCGTGGCGGATCCTGATGCCGCGGTGGCAGCATTGGCCCGCGTAGGTGGCGATGAGGGGCGCGCGCACCTGCTGGTCGGTGCCGACGATCCCGCGGTGGAGGCGTGGCCGGAACTCGGCGACGCGGCGGTGTATGCCATCGATGTGGTGCGCACTGAGCCGCGGTTGCGTGCGGCGCTGGCCCGCATCCTGCGCCGCGTGGTGATCGTCGCCGACCTCGGCGCGGCCCGGGAGGTGGTGGCTGTCCATGACGTGGTGGCCGTGACGCGCCACGGTGATGTGCTGGGCCGGGCCATCGCCGCCGGTGGCCGGGTGGAGAGCCTGCTGGAGGTGCAAGCGGCGATCGATGAGGCACGTGCGGAGTTGGCGCAGGTGGTCGATGCACGCGAACGACAGGCCGGCGAACTCGCGGCGGCGGGCGATCGCAGGGATCACGCCCGCGCAGCGGTGGACGCCGCCCTCGAGCGACTGCACGAGTCCGATGCCCAGATGGCTGCCGTGGCCGAGCAACTCGGAGCGTTGGGATCAGCGGCGCGCGCTGCGCAGGACGAGGCCGCCCGGCTGGTGACCGCGGTGACCAAAGCCCGGGCCGCCGCTAATGAGGACAGTTACGCCGTCGAGCAGTTGCAGCAGCGGCTCGCGGTGGCGGAGGCCGAGCCGGAGGCCGAGGAGCCCGCCGAGGACGGGCTTGGTGAGCACAAGGGGGCAGTCGAGGCGGCGCAAGCCGTCGAGGTCGAGGCGCGGCTGGCGGTGCGCACGGCAGAGGAACGTCACCGCGCCGTGGTGCGCCGGGCGCAGGAGTTGGAGGCGGCGGCGAGCAAGGTACGAGCCGACCGGGCCAGGCTCGCCGAGCAGCGGCGTCGGCAACAGCAGGCGGCCGCAGTGGCGGCGGATGTCCTGGTGGCCCTGGACATCGCCGAGCCCGAGGTTGCACAAGCGGTCGCGCGGGCCCAGCAGCAGCGCCAGCAGGGGGAGCAGGTCAAGGCGCAGCGGGACTCGCTGCTGCGCACATTGCGCAGCGACCTGCGTTCGTTGGCGGCCGAGTCCGCACAGTTGAACGACTCTGTGCACCGCGACGAACTGGCAAAAGCGCAGCAGCGGATGCGGATCGAGGCCGCACAGGAGCGGGCCCTGACCGAGTTCGGCGTGGATCCCCGGACCCTCGTGGCCGAATACGGTCCGGACCAGCTGATCCCCTCCTCAGCGGTGCCCGCCGGCGACCTTGATGATCACAGCGCCGACGAGGTCGACGAGGCCACGCCTTACGTGCGCGCCGAGCAGGAGGCCCGCGCCAAACGTGCCGAGCGCGATCTGGTGGCGCTCGGGCGGGTCAACCCCCTGGCCTTGGAGGAGTTCGCCGCCCTGCAGGAGCGGCAGGCTTTCCTCACCGAGCAGCTCGAGGACCTGAAGAAGGGTCGCGATGATCTGCTCGGCATCATTGCCGACGTGGATGAGCGGGTCCGGGAGGTCTTCGCCGAGGCCTATCGCGACGTGGCCGAGCAGTTCGAGCAGGTGTTCGCTC
Source organism: Actinomycetota bacterium (assembly GCA_030837395.1). Taxonomy (GTDB): domain Bacteria; phylum Actinomycetota; class Actinomycetes; order S36-B12; family UBA10799; genus JACJWR01. The sequence goes on from JAUPKO010000768.1 coordinate 2,355, forward strand.
GGTTGTTCCCCGGTGGCGAGGGGCGGCTGATGCTCACCGATCCGAGCGACATGCTCACCACCGGCGTGGAGGTCGAAGCGCGCCCTGCGGGCAAGCGGGTCAAGCGGCTGAGCCTGCTCAGCGGCGGCGAACGGTCGTTGACCGCGGTCGCGTTCCTGGTGGCGCTGTTCAAGGCCCGCCCCAGCCCGTTCTATCTGCTCGACGAGGTCGAGGCGGCCCTCGACGACGTCAACCTCGGCCGACTGCTCGAAGTGCTTGAGGAATTGCGAGCCACCAGCCAGTTGTTGGTGATCACCCACCAGAAGCGCAGCATGGAGGTCGCCGACGCCCTGTACGGCGTCACCATGCGCGACGGGGTGACCTCGGTGATCAGCCAACGACTGCGCGAAGCAGTCTGACCGGCGGTGCCGCTACTGGCCGGTAGCGGTGCCGGGGCGGCCAGAGCGCTGGCCGGTGCGAGAATCTGTGTCCGTGGATCCCATTGTCATTATTCTCATCGTCCTCGCCGTGGCGCTCGTGGCCGGCGGCGCCACCTATGCGTTGGTGCGTTCGCGGCGCAACAAGGCGCTGCCCCCCGGCAAGCCGCGGCCCGGCATCGACTACACCCCCGGCGTCGGGGATGACGCCACCGAACCGCGAGACACGCAACGACGCGGGGTGCAGGACGTCGGCCTGCCCGGTGCCGGCACAGCGGTGCTGGAGCCGGGTGAGACCGTCGAA
>JAUPKO010000769.1 GCA_030837395.1 Actinomycetota bacterium
ACGCGCTGGCGCAGCCGGACGGTGGCGAAGGTGGACTCGATGGGGTTCGTGGTGCGCAGGTGGATCCAGTGCTCGGCGGGGTAGTCGTAGAACGTCAACAACACGTCGAGGTCCTCGGTGATCTTCGCCGCAGCCTTGGGCCACTTGGCCCCGTACTGGGCGGCGAACATCTTCGCCGCCGCTTCGGCGTGGGCCTTGTCCTCGGCGCCGGTGATCTCGCGGATCGCAGCCTTCGCCCCCGGGTGGGCGGACTTGGGCAGCGCGGCCAGCACGTTTCCGGATTTGTGGAACCAGCAGCGCTGCTCGCGGGTTTCGGGGAACACGTCGCGCAGCGCCTTCCAAAACCCGAGGGCGCCGTCGCCGACCGCGAGCACCGGCGCGCGCATCCCGCGGCGCGCACAGTCGCGCAGCAGGTCCGCCCACGACTCGGAAGATTCGCGGAACCCGTCGGTGAGCGCGATGAGTTCCTTGCGGCCGTCTGCGCGCACACCCATCATGACCAGCAGGCACACCTTGTCCTGCTCCAGGCGCACCTTCAGGTGGATGCCGTCGACCCACACATACACATAGTCCACATCGGCCAGTGAGCGCGCGGAGAACGCGGCCGCCTCGTCGCGCCACTGCGCCGTCAGCCGGGTCACAGTGGCCGCAGACAGCCCGGCGGCTGAGCCGCAGAACTGCTCCAGCGCGGGCGTGAAATCGCCGCTGGACAACCCGTGCAAGTAGAGCAGCGGGAGCACATCGGCGACCTGTGGGGACTTGCGCGCCCACGCCGGCAGGATCGCCGAGGCGAACCGTTTGCGCTCACCGGTGGCCTCGTCGATCCGCTTGTCGTTGACCCGCGGCGCGCGCACCGGCACCGCTCCCGCGGCTGTGGCCACCTCCCGGGCGCCGTGGTAGCCGTTGCGCACCACCAGCCGCCGACCGTCCTGGTCGACCTCCCCGAGGTGAGCCTCGACGTATGCGGCGACCTCGGCCTGCAACGCCGCCGCGAGCATCTGCCGTGCTCCCTCGCGGACCAGCTCGTCGAGCATCACACCACCAACCGCCACCGGGGCGTGGAGGTTGGCTTGAGCCTCTTCATTGACTACCGTAAGCATGGGCGTACCTTCCCGAACCAGCGCGCCAACGCCGGTCCTGATCAGAATCCAGATGACTTGCAGATCATCCTCGGGAAGGTGCGCCCATTCACGCAACCAGGCCGAGGACCCATCCACAGGTTCTGATCATTGCTCCGACGATGGCCATGGGCCCAGCAATGGCAACACATGTGGACCACCATCATGACCACCTAGCCACGCAACCCCATCCACCCCGCCGACCAGGAACCGTGGGGTGTACCAATGTTGTTGGACATGTTCTCTCCGTAGGAGAGGATGAAGTTCGTGTCGGAACGTCGGAAGTTCAGCGCCCAATACAAGGATGAGGCTGTGCAGTTGGTGATCCAGTCGGGGCGGCCTATTGCCCAGGTCGCCCGTGAACTGGGTATCAACGAGGGCACGCTGGGGAATTGGGTGAATTTGTGGAAACAGGACAATCCGGAACAGGAGAAACCGTTGACTGTGGTTGACCGTGCTCGTCTTCGGGAAATCGAGGAGGAGAACCGCCGACTGAAAATGGAAAACGAGTTCCTAAAAAAAGCCGCGGCCTTCTTCGCGAAGACGCAACCGTAGCCGAGCGCTGCGTGTTGATCTCCGAGGAGAAGGCGAACTACCCGATCACGTTCATGTGTGCCCTGCTGGGCCTGGCCCGCTCGTCGTACTACGCCTGGACCAAGCGGGTCGAGCTGTCGGCCACCGCCGCGCGGCGCGCGGAGCTCACCGAACTGGTGGTCGCACTGTTCGACGAGTACGAGCAGCGGTACGGCTGCCGGCGCATCGCGTGGGTGCTGAACACCGAGCGGAACACCCCGTGCTCGGTGGGCCTGGTGGCGGACATCATGCGGGAGAAGGGCCTGCGGGCAGTGCAGCCGCGGGCGTACAAGCGCACCACGGTGGCCGGTGAGGAACCCACCGACGTCCCGGACCGGATCGGGCGCGAGTTCACCGCCGAGGCCCCCGGCACGCGGCTGGTCGGCGACATCACCTACCTGCGCACGGGCGAGGGCTGGCTGTACCTGGCCACGGTGATCGACCTGTGCACCCGCATGGTCGTGGGCTGGGCGATGGCCGACCACATGCGCACCAGTCTGGTCATCGAGGCGTTGGAGATGGCCGGCACGCACGGGCACCTGGCCCCAGGTGCGGTGTTCCATTCGGATCGGGGCTGCCAGTACACCTCGGGCGAATTCGCCGAATACTGCCAGACCAATGACATTCTGCGCAGTGTCGGGCGGACCGGAATTTGTTACGATAATGCGGCCGCCGAATCATTCTTCGCAACGTTGAAGAACGAAATGTATTACTGCCACACATTCGATACCCGGGCCCGCGCCCGGTTCGCGGTCGCGGAATACATCGAGGTGTTC
>JAUPKO010000770.1 GCA_030837395.1 Actinomycetota bacterium
CGGAGGCGGAGGGATTTGAACCCTCGATGGGGCTTTGAACCCCAAACCCGCTTAGCAGGCGGGCGCCATAGACCGGACTAGGCGACGCCTCCAGACCCCGATACCGTACCGGAGCGGACCCTCCCGGCCGCTCAGGTGGTCGGCTCGATCAGCTCAGGGTCGGTCGACGGCCCGACCGTGGCCCATGCGTCGTGATACAGGTTCTGGTGTACCCAGTTGCCGAGCTCCGCGGCGCAGGCCGCCACGGTGCTCTGCCAATCGCGGACGGCGTCCTCATTCGCACCGTCGGAGACGGTCTTGATCAACCGCACCGGGAGTTCGAAGGCCGCGGCCACGCGGGCCACCGAGTACCCCTCCATGTCGACCAGTGACGACACTTCGGCGAGCGCAGCCGCGTGGTCGGGATCCGCCACGAAACTGTCACCAGTACTCAGCCCAGTCGGCGGCGTGCCCTCCGGTGCGTCGGTAGTCAAGTCACCGCCGGGCCAGATGCCGGTCAACCTTTCGATTGCCGCGCTGTCCAGATCGTGTTGGCGAACGTGGGTGACTTCGTGAGGGCCGATCAGATCGGGTCGCAGGGCGCCAGCCGTGCCCAGGTTGACCACCAGGGAGGGTCGAGCACCGGCCAGTGCCACCGCCAGCGACGCGGCCGCGTTCACCTTCCCAAGCCCGGTCACAAGGATCGGCAGTCGATGCACGTGGAGTCTCTGCGCCTCAATTTCCAGCGCAACCACGAGTAGCGGCCGGTCGGCACGGATCTCACCGTGCAGACGGGCCCGCTCGGATTGACTTGTGGGATTCGCGCGCGCTGACCCGCGGGTTGCCACCGATGACCGTGACACGCCTGACCCTGACACGGCCAACATTGTGCCGCACCCGTGCCGGTTGCGAGCAACGAGCGGCAACCTGGGGCGCCGCAGCGGCCTTCACGTAGCCTGACCGTTGTGCGTCCTCACATCGGAATCCCGAGGCTGCTTGGCAGGGTGACGACGCACCGCACTGCCGAACTGAGCCGTACCGTGACGCTGAGCGGCACCGCGACGTTGATCGCTGCGGCGCTGCTCACTGGCTGTGGCGGCGGTAGCGCCGCTCCGGAAGCGCCCGAGTCCAACGCAAATCCGGCCGCTTCGACCGACCCGGCGCCGCCCGGCTCGCCGACATCGGTGTCCTCGGTATCCGCCACCGACAGCGGCGAGGCACCATCCTCCGAGACCACGCAAACCACCCCGACACGTCCACCCGACGTCGCCCGCGTGGTGACCGCGGCCGGTGTCAGTCAGTATCTAGAGTGCTCCGGTGTGGGCACCCCGACGATTCTGATCGTGCCGGGCCTGGACAGTTCGATCGATGATTGGCTGCCGGTCCTGCCCGCGCTACGCGAGCAGTCGCGAACCTGTGTGTACGACCGGCCCGGAATCGGTGACAGCCCGGCCCGCGAGGGGGGTGGCCGAGTCGATTCCGGTCTACACGCCGAGGAACTCGCCGCGCTGCTGACCGAGGCGGGCGAGAGCGGCCCGTTCCTCGTTGTCGGCCATTCCTACGGCGGACTGGTGGCCCGGGCGTTCATCAACGACCAACCGTCGCGGGTGGCCGGGGTCGTGCTCGCCGAGGGCGTCACCCCGTTCGACGACACGAACGGCTCCGACTGGCCGGAAGGGGGAACAGTCGTCGACCTGCCGCTGAGTTATCAGGCGACCGGCGACGGCCCCGCCCTCGGCACAACACCGCTGGTGGTACTTCGCGCCTCGGATCCTGAGGGTGATCACCTTGGCGGACCACGGTACGGACAGCCCCAGCAGGTCACAGCTGCCTGGATCGCCGGCCAGCAGGCGGCATTGTCGCTGTCCAGCAACTCGATCGGCGTTGAGGCCACCTCGGGTCACGTATTGCAGCAGGACGACCCGGCGGCGGTTATCAAATCGGTCGCGGTGGTGCTGGCCGCCGTTCGAACCGGAACCCCGTTGACCTGTGCCGACGATTGGCAGGCGGTAGCTGCCACCTGCACCGAACCCTGACCTTCCGACACCTCAGCCTGGCGCGGCACTGCCCAACGCCGCGCTGGTGGATGTGGCAGAGTCCGAGGTCGCCTGCAGCGCGGCCTGACCAGCCTTGAGGAGGGCGAGGCCCTGCTCCACCTGCGACGGGCTTGATTCCAGCACACCGTGACCGGTCGCCTCTGTCCCCTCACCGGTCTTGCGCAGACCGACCGCCACCCCCGGATTCTGGGCCTGCCCAGCCAACACGATCAGTTGGTGTCCGATGTCCACCAGCTTGGTTCCGGCAGCCGTCACCCCCTCGGCATCCCCCGAGAGGGCGAGCCCCCCGATGTTGCCGCCGATCGTGCTCGCCTGCTCACCGAGTCGTCGTGCCTGCGACAGCAACGCCTGGTCACTCGTCGACAGATGGGAGGTGTTCATGGCGCCGAGGTCGGGGCCGGTCGGCAACACTCGGGCCACCCGCCACGCAACCAGGCCCGCCACCACCAACAGCAGGCAGCCGACCGCCACGAGAGCCACCAGCCAACCCCGTCGCCGACCGCTGGTAGGGACCGTGCTCGGCGTCGTCACCTGCGCATCCTCGTCAGCGGCGGCAGGCTCCATGGCTCACGATCGTAGGGTCGGCAGCGATCAGTCGCACGCGGTCCCGCCAAGCTGACCGCCCGGACCTACCCGCCGGTGGCTCTCCTGTATCCAATTGGAGCCGCCATCCGTCCAACTGGGGCAAGCAAGCCGAAGGACAACGATGGAGGACTGGAACATGCGTAACGAGGCGAACGCGGATCGAATCGCGCGGGGTGTGGCAGCGGTGATCGCGCTGGTGGTCGCACTGCTGGTGGGATTCCCGAGTGTGGTGTCCTGGGTGCTGCTCGCGGTAGCGGTGATCCTCGGCGTCACAGCAGCGGTCGGATTCTGCCCGCTGTACCGACTGTTCGGGATCAGCACCTGCAAGGTGCCCAACACTGGCGCTGCCAGCAAGCAGCGGGTCGGCGCTGGTCGCTGACACCAGGCCGATCAGCACCACCGGTAGACTCGGGCGCCGTGGACCGAGCTGAGCTGGCGGAGTTGCTGCCGGCCGAGGTCCCCGGCCTGATGAGGTACGCGACCTCTCTGGTGCGCGATCCCCATCTGGCCGAGGATTTGGTCGGCGACACCCTGGTGCGCGCCCTGGAGCGGGCATCCTCATTTCGAGGGGATGCCCGGCTCGGCACCTGGCTGCATCGGATCCTGCACAACCTGGCGGTCGATCGGGCACGTTCCGCCCGCGAGATGCCTGCCGAGGACATTGCGGTCAAGGTCGAAAACCAGTGGCGAGCCGACGAGTACACCG
>JAUPKO010000771.1 GCA_030837395.1 Actinomycetota bacterium
CTGCCCCACGGCTGACCCGACGCTCACCCCGACCCCGACCCCGACTCCCACCACGGCCACCCCGACCCCGACGCCGACCCCCACGCCCACTCCCACCACCCCGACGCCGACTCCCACGGTGTCCTGCCCACAGCCCTCGCCCACCCCCACGTCACCAGCCGGATTCACGCTCCATCGCTACCTGCTGCAAAACCGGCCCGTGGGCACGACCAGCACCCAGGACATCAACCCCATGGGTCTGGACGATTGCGCGGTTCAGGGCGGTGACGGCAATTTCTCGTCGCCCAGCCCCGGAGTCGGTCGGTTGATCCAGCCGGGTGGCAAGTTGGAGAAGGACGACGATGCCAAGGTGGCCGAGTGGCACTGGCTGGCCACGTCGTTCATGGAGGCGGCCGGCCCGATTCAGTTCAGCTTCTGGTACCAGTGCGCGTCAGGCACCTCCAAGGTGAAGATCGGCGTCGGTACCTGGGACCAGACCAAGAAGAACGACGACTCCGCCTGGAAGACCGAAGCCGACGAAGAGCAGACCCTGACCTGCGACGGAACATTCCGCCAGGCCACCTACACCATGTCGGCTAAGACCTTCAAGCTTTACACCAACAGCGGCAAGAAGGCCGAGGAGATCAGCCTCGGCATCCGCATGGTCGTCACCGAAGGATCTGCGATCCGCATCAACTACGACTCACCCAGCGCCCCCAGCGCCCTCTACATCAACACCAAGCCGGTGACGCCGTGACCCGGCGGCGTGATGATGACACCCCGGACGCAGGCGTCAGCCTCATCGAGGTGGTGGTCACCCTCGCGCTGACGTCCGTGCTGGGGATGATCATCGTCTTCGCCGTGCAGAGCAACAGCGAATTGCACCGCGACACGATCGAGGAGTCCACCGGGCTGGCCGATGTCAAGGTCGTAGTTGAGCGGCTCGGGCGTGACATCCGAGCGGCTCGCAGTGTGGACCCGGCCGCCACCCGGTCGAGGCTCGAGTTGTGGATCGACTCCAACGCCAACAACAGCCGCGACCTCGGTGAGGAGGTGACGTGGGAGGTGGTGCCCGGGCCGAGTGGCACGCAGTACAACGTCCTGCGCCAGACCACCTCCGGGCAGCCCGTGGTGCAGGCCCAGACAGTCGTCGATGCGCTGGCCTTCTGCTACTGGGAGGCAGCGGCCGGTGCGCCGTCCTCTGACTGCTCGGGGTCGTTCGCGGTGCCGTTGTCAGGCACCGACGCCGCCCAGACCCGCCTCATTACCACCACCTTGACCTACGACGCCACCACCTCCGGCGGCACCAGCACGCGCACCGAGACCTTCTCCAGCAGGCTGCGAAACGCCGGATGAGCGCCATGATGGGAAGCATGAGGCGGCGTGATCGGGACGAGCGGGGCATCGGGCTCGTGCTCGTCATCGGCGTCACCGCCGCCATGCTGCTGATCATGGCCGTCTCCGTCGTCGTGGCCACGAACAGCCTGAGTTCGGCCCGCACGCACGTCTACTTCGAACGGTCGATGGCCAGCGCCGAGACGGGTCTGGAGTCCACCCTCGGGCAGATCCAAACCGCCCGCGACGGCGGTGGTGAGTTCTCGTCCCCGGGTGCCTGCTCGGCCCTGTGGACGTGGCCCTCGTCGAGTCCGCCCAGCGTCTCGCAGGAGCGTGCATGGGCCGAGGCGGCCTTCGCCGCCATGCCCAGCACCTGCGTCGAGCGCGGCGGCGAGGGGGAGTTCATCGCTTTTCGCGCCCGTGACATCGATGGCGAAGACGTGCCGGTGGTGTATTCGCAAGGCTGGTCACCTGCTCGCGATGCAGCGGGGGCCAAGACCCGGCTGATCAGGGCTGAGTACGTGTTCAGCGCCTACCAGCCGGAATTCGCCGTGCTGACTGGTGGCGCGCTGCAGATGACCAACGACGTGACAGTGACCGGCCCCGTGGCCGGCGGCGCCGATGTGCGCAGCAACTCCACGTTCGTGGGCAACAACGTGATCCGGGTGAACGGGGACGTGGTCGCGAGCGGCACCAACAACCTGGCTGGTACCTGCCCGAACAGTCGCATCGACGGCCAGTGCCTGCAGAACGAATCCCGGGCATCGCTGCCCACCATGACCGCCTACAGCGTTTATCGCTCGCTCTCGTCGCCGATGTCGGGGAGTTGGTACGACCTGTGCCCCGACGGGACCGTGCGCCGGCCTGATCCGGCCCGATCCACACCCTGCACGGGATCGCTGGCCTCGGCGGTGACGCCGTACGACGGCTGGAGCCTGGCCACCGTCAGCGGCATCCCGACCTGGACCTATTCCGGCGGCGGGTCGGCGGATTCGCGCATCTACTACGCCTACTGGGCCGACGTGGTCCTCGACGGGGGTGCCGCCGACACCACAACTGTGACGGTGGTGGCGGATGCCGACGAACGCAACGGCCTGTGCTCGCTACGCGGGGGAAGCATCGACTGGCGGTCCGGGAACGTGATCGGTTCCGTGCCCGGGCTGGTGATGGTGGCCGACGGCGCCCTGGTGGGCAGTGCCCCGGCGTCTGCCTCGCGCGGCATGCTCGCCGCGGGGGGCCACATCCAGTTGCGGAACTCCACGGGGACACCGACCGCCGTGACCGGTTCGCTGCTGGCAAGCGGCGCCTGTGACGCGAGCCCGCGCTCCGAGCTCGACGGCAACATCTCGCTGACCTTCGACGACTCCGCCGACGTGCCGGTGGCCAGCGTGCTGCGCACCACGAGTTGGCTTGAACTCTCGGGCCAGTGAGTTACGCTCGGCGGCTTGGCGTCACCCGTGGGCATAGGTGGTGAATCGGTACCGATGAGGTGGCGTCACCCCAGCGCGTAGGTGGCCGGACCGAGGTAGACGATGAGCACGTCGGCGGGCCGCGTGGGATGCGGCAGCCACACCAGGGACCAGTCGTCCACGGACCGTCGAATCGCCACCCGCCACAGTCGACGTCCGCCCGGGGTGCGCAGGCCGAGCGGGCGGACTGCAGCCTGCGTCGGATCGTCGACCAGCCGATCGAGAACGTCCTCCACCGCGTCCTGCAATCGACCTGACTGCTCAGCCAAGCCTTCGTACGTCCGCCAGGCCTCGGGTTCCCAATAGAGGTCCGCCATGCGCTAGCGACGCCCGCGTCTGGACCCCTGCACGGCGCTGGACGGGTCGGCCACCACCGCGTCGATCCTGGCCATCACGTCCGCCGCCGCCTCCAGCCGCACCTGCTCCACCTGCGCCTCCAACTCGGCGTAGAGATCGTAGGGAACCACCACCCCCTCGGGCCGCCGATGGTCACCGAAGACGAGTGGCTGGGCTCCGATGCCTTCAGCCCGGAACCGCGCCAGCGTGGCACTGAGCGCACTGCGGGCTTCAGTTGTCGTCAGGGTCACGTGGGGACCCCGCGACTGTCGCCCACCACCGACAGCCGAGCAAGGCCCGGCGCCGCTCCTGTGGACGGTCACGGCGGGGGAGTCGCCGCAGCGCCGTAGGCTCGGGACATGGTCTCGCTCACCCCCTATCTCGTCATCGTTTGTGGGGTGATGGGACTGCTCATCGGCTCGTTCCTCAA
>JAUPKO010000772.1 GCA_030837395.1 Actinomycetota bacterium
GGACCAACCCCTCCAGCCGGTCCAGCCCGTCGAGGTCGAGGTCATTGGTCGGTTCGTCGAGCAGAACGATGTCGAACCGGGACAGCATCAGCGCCGCCAACCCGACCCGCGCCGCCTGGCCACCGGACAGCGCCGTCATCGGTGTGGAATCCGGTTGCACCGCATCACCTCCCAACCCCAGGTCCGCCAGCACTGCGGGGATTCGCTCGTCGATGTCCGCCGCTCCGGTGGCCAGCCAGTGCTCCAGTGCCGCGGCGTAGGCCCCGGCGGCATCGCGTTCGGCTACGGGTTCGGGGTCGGCCAGGGCGTTCGCGGCAGCCTCCATGGTCAGGGTCGCCGCCGCACACCCGGTCCGGCGCGTGATGTAGCCGGCGACGGTCTCCCCGGGGATACGTTGATGTTCCTGTGGCAGCCAGCCGACGAACGCATCGGCGGGAGCGACGTTGATCGTGCCGTCGAGCGGATCGAGGTCACCGGCCAGGATCCGCAGCAGGGTGCTCTTCCCGGCCCCGTTTGCTCCGACGACTCCGATGACATCCCCCGGTGCCACGGTCACGTCCAAACCCTCGAAGAGGGTGCGATGGGCGAATCCGCCGGCCAGATTCTTCGCGACGAGCGTTGCGGTCACGCGTCCATTGAAGATCATTCAGGAGGTCGGGAGCGGCACCGGTGTCGGTATGAGCTTCTGGTTGGTCGACGCCGGTTGGCCCCAGGATGAATCGACGGTGCCGTCCCAGTACACCCCCGCGTGGAACGGGATAGTGCCGTAATAGTCGCTGTCCCAGGGTCCGCCGGTGTCGACCTGCCCGTCGTAGGCCGACATCAACGCGTAGGGCAGGTCGGCCGAGTAGAAGGCCAACGTGTCCGGGGTGACCGTGCCGGTGGAGGCCGGGTTGTACTGCTGACCGATGAAGCCGTCGATCAGGCCGTTGGCGTAGGCCAGCGACAGGAAGTTCCATTCGCCGCCGGTGCCGGCGGCCGGATTCGTCGGGAGGCCGGTCAACCCCAGCGATGCCAGGTAGGGCGTCGCACCGTCACCGTTGATGATGTGGTCGGAGTTGTACGCACCCTCGGTCGGGCTGCCGAGAGTCTTGAACAGGCTGCTCGACGGCACCGGCAGGATCTTCATGGAGTCGCCGAGGATTTGCTTGCCGGCCCACATGACGGCCAGCACCCCCGCATAGGCCCCGTCGGTCGATGTGTGGCCAGGTGCGAACTCGAAGTCCTGGGCCCAAATTACGTAGCCGCCCTTGTCCGTCGGGGTGCCCTCCGCGGGGCTGGGGAATTCCTCCCCCGGGCCCAGTCCCGGATAGACCATCACCTGAGACAGGATTTTCGTCGCCAGCGGGATCTTGTCGCCCTCGGCTATGGGCGTCGCCGAGGTGAACAGGTCGGAGATGAGCGGCCACAGGCTGTAGCCGTCCGTCCCATCGTTGTTGATCAGGGCGACCGACTCTCCCACGACGCGGCCGTCCCCGGTGAGGGCGGCGCGGTCGGCGGCACTGAACTCCCCGATGACGCCGTAACCCTGCGGTGTATTGATTGTCTGGGAGGTGTCGTCGAGGAAGTAGACCAGCGAGTTGTCGAGGCCGTCGGCACCGTTGCGGGGGATCACGAACAGCAGTCGCCCCTCGCCGCCACCGCCGGGCACGCCGCCGGTGCCGGTGGCGCCACCGTCGCCGCCGACTCCGAATACCCAGCTTCCATCGCCGCCGGCGCCGCCGGCCGCCGACGGCCCGCCGGTGCCGCCGTTTCCGCCGCGGCCCCACAGCGACAACAGACCGGCATCGCCCCCGGGCCCACCGGCGCCGCCGGGGTAGCCCGGGGTGATCGCCGCTCCGCCGGAGCCGCCGGTGCCGCCATGACCCAGGAACAACCCTCCGGTCCCTCCCGCGCCCCCAGCGCCTCCGGGGACTGCACTGCCGCCGTCGCCGCCATTGCCGACCCAGCCCGCGGCCCCGCCGTCGCCGCCGTTCCAGCCGTTGCCGCCGCTCCCTGCCAGCAGACCGCCATGACCACCGGAGCAGGCGTTGACCCCCGGGCACGATTCGGCGTCATAGCTGAAACCGTTGCCGGCCACGATGCCGCCGTTCGGGCTGTCTGCCGTCCCGTTGCCGAACAGGCGCGGGATGACCGCGCGCGCCGCCGGCGCTGGAGCTGGGGCCGGGGGCGATACGCGGCGGTGGCCGGCCGCTCTGATCGGTCCGGACGGCGCCGAGGCTCGGCTCGCCGCGGCCTTCGTCGAGGAGTCCGTACGCCCCACGGAATCGGCTGCGGTTGGGACGGAGTCGGCCGTGGCGGAGTCGGCGGCGGCCACCGGAGCCGAGAGGAACACCGCAGCCCCACTCAACGCCAGTGCACCCAGCGCATAGCGGGCGAGGCTCATCAGACCTGCGTTGCGGCGGGCGCCCATTTCGAGAAGTATGCCGACCTTCGGCCCCGCACAACCCCGCTTCGCGGCGACTTCGGGGGGAATACACTCGCACGGTGGGACACACCGAGGCTCCGGAAACTCCCCGGGAGACAACCGCCCAGCAAGTGGGCCGCGTCCTGCTCGGATCGTTCATGACGTTCGCGGGTGTCGCGCATCTGACCTTCGCCCGCAGTGAGTTTCAGGCGCAGGTGCCGGCGTGGGTGCCGGCGCCACCTGATATCACGGTCCTCGCCTCCGGCGTCGTCGAGATCACGCTCGGTGGCTCGCTGATCCTGCTCAAGGATCGGCGCGTCATCGTCGGGCTGCTGCTGGCGGGCTTCTTCGTCGCGATCTTTCCGGGCAACATCGCCCAATGGGTGCACCATCGGGACGCGTTCGGACTCAACAGTGACCGCGCGCGGTTCATCCGGTTGCTCTTCCAGCCCGTCCTGATCGCGTGGGCGCTGTGGTCGACGGGGGCTTGGCGGGTGGTCCGCGAAGTGGTCAAAGGACGAACAGAGCTTCCTCCGGGTTCGTCACCCCGGTAAGCATGCCGAGCACCGAGGTGTAGCCGGGCCATTGCGGATCCCGGTCGAAGTAGAGTGCGCCCGTGGATGTCTCGTAGACGAACTGGCTGTCGGTGTTGCCCAGTCCCCAGCCCAGGAACCAGGCCCGGTCAACGAAGTCGATGGCGGTGCTGTTGGCTCCGAGGGGAATCCGGTCGATGACCGCGATGTCGCCACCGGGTCCGCTGAGATCGATCAGCGGCGCGACGCGCGCGTTGGCGAACCCGGAGTTGCTGATGAAGGTGTCGGTGGCGATGGAACCCGACAGCACCGGTCGGTTCTTGCGGACCTCCCGCCACGGCCCGGTCTGCACCGCGGAACTGGTGTAGTTCCACACACCCCCGGGTATCAAGCTGGCGCTGAGGCCGTCGGAGGTGGGGTTGACGTAGATGTCCAGGGAGACCGCGGTGGGAATGTTGGTGAACTGCCCGGCCGCCTCGTCGTTGGGATAAGTGAAGAAGCCGTAAACCCCGTTCGCGTCCTGGGTTGTGAAGCCGTCGTAGATCGCTGCGGTACGCAACGCAATCGGATACGGCGTCGATCCGGGGGCGCTCACCTGGTAGCGCCAGAAGTCGAAGTTGGTCTGCGCGGTTGTGCTCTGGGGATTCGGCGGCGTCGGCGGCGCTGTGTATTGAGTGCCGTTGTAGGAGTAGGGATACACGGTCTGCGGGGTCGGCGTGCTGTTGTCCAGATAGCTCCC